>CAYNIK010000215.1:0-2818 GCA_964397145.1 uncultured Limnohabitans sp. | reverse complement strand
TCATCCTAGACGAGGACGATCCGTATGTGCATGGATTCCAAGTGATTTAAGAACCAAGAGCCAAGAAGCAAGAAAGTAGATTTTCTTGCCTCTTGGCTCTAATAGCTAACCTCTTTTATGAAACCAACCCTTGTGATCGGCGGTGGAATCGTCGGCTTATTTACTGCCTATTTCCTTCAAAAAGAAGGCATCGAGGTAACCGTAATTGACAAGACGGACTTGAAGGACAACTGTTCCACAGGCAATGCCGGCATGATCGTGCCGAGCCACATCATTCCTCTGGCTGCGCCTGGCATGATTAGCAAAGGCATCTCCTGGATGTTTTCCTCCAAAAGCCCTTTCTACATCCACCCTCGTCTGGATTTCAAACTGGCCCAATGGTGTCTCCTCTTCTTCAAGGCGGCCACACCCAGCCAGGTCAACAAGGCGATCCCTTACCTCAAAAACATTAGCCTACTGAGCAAAGCGCTGTACCAAGAATTTCGTCAGGAGCACCCTGAATCTTCTATAGCCCTAGTAGAAAAGGGACTCATGATGGCCTATCAAACCGAATCCATGGAAAAAGAGGAGGTGGAATTCGCTCATTTGGCTCGTAAATATGGACTAGATGCAGAGATTCTTACCCCCGAAGACCTCAAACGGGTAGAACCCAACCTACACCTGAAGGCGCGTGGTGCCGTCCTATTTCCAGGAGATGCACACCTAGATCCGGGAGCTTTATACAGCTTTTTAAAGAGTTATTTGGAAAAGCAGGGGGTAAAATTTCTTACCGAAACCCAAGTGTTGGGTTTTGAAAAATCAGGCAGTACCGTACATGCGGTTCTTACAGACAAAGGCAAAATCGACTGCGAAAAAATTCTCCTTTGTGGTGGATCTTGGTCTGGCGAACTCGCCCGCATGCTCCAGTTCTCCCTTCCGATGATGGGTGGAAAAGGCTACTCCTTCATTCAAAAAAATAAGCCCGAAATACGACAGGCCACCATCCTCACTGAACAAAAAGTAGCAGTAAGTCCCTACGGAGATACCATCCGCTTTGGTGGTACCATGGAAATTGCAGGCACCAATCAGTCCATCAATAAAAATCGAGTGAAAGGCATTTTTGAAGCCATCAATCGTTACTATCCTGACTTTGAATCCTCCTTCCCTGAGGACGGACAGATATGGAAAGGGCTACGTCCTTGTTCTCCTGATGGACTCCCCTACATCGGTTTTGCGCCCAACTATTCCAATGTGCTCGTAGGAAGTGGGCACTCCATGATGGGGATTTCGCTGGCGCCTGCCACAGGCAAAATCCTGGCGGAGCTGCACCAACAAAAAGACACCTCCATGGAGATTAAGGGATTTGAGGTGGGAAGGTATGCCTAATTGGTACATTTGACTAAATAAATGCCCCAGGGAAAATTCCCGCTAAGTGAAGAGGAATTCAGCTACAACACCTACTTTTAGATCATGAAGCGATTTATCCCCTTAGCCTTTCTTGTTTTGCTTTGCCTAGCCTGTGAAACCAACTGGCTTCCTAAGCCGCCGGGATACAATCGCATCGACCTGCCCAAACACGAGTACAACCGCTTGGAGGAAGGCTATCCCTACCAGTTTGATTTTTCTACGCAAAGTCAGGTGGAAGCCGATTCCTTCAATCTGACTGAAAAGGATTGGATCAACCTGAACTATAAAAAACTAGGCGCAAAGGTTCACCTGACCTACAAAAAAATCGACCAAAACACCGATTTTCAGGTGCTTTCTAACGATGCGTTTAACTTGACTGCCAAGCATCAAATCAAAGCTTACGGCATCGAAGAGGTAGTCTTGCTTACCCCAAATGGCTATTCCGCAGTTGTAGCGGAACTCACGGGAGAAGTTCCTACCCAGTTTCAGTTTTTTGTGACCGACTCCACCACTCATTTTCTTAGAGGAGCCTTGTACTTCAATACTGCCCTTAAAAACGATTCCTTAGCCCCCGTCATCGAATACATCAAGATCGATCTGGCTCACCTAATCAATACGGTCACCTTTGAAAAAAAGGCAGGCAACTAAATAAGAGGGAAAATAAGGGAAAAAATAACTCCCTCCACCGACTCAACATGAGCCAATGGAGGGAGTTGAATTCAATGAAAGAGGACTGCTTAGGAATTTAACTTTTTCCAAGAAAGCAGAATAAACAAACCCCCTGCTACTGCAATGGCTCCAGCAATCACACCTTGAGCTATCTCACCGTAAATGAAAAATCCGGTGGAAAACAGGGCCGCATACACCATGACCGTGCCTACGAGCATCAAGCCAATCTCCATACCCAATCTTCCTTTTTCTTGTTTCTCGGCAGGATAACGATCCAAAACCGCCTTCCATCCTAGCGATGCAGGTTGAACTTTTCGGTAAAAGGAGAGCAAGATCTCGTCTTTCTCAGGCTGGGTCAAGAAGGTGACGATCAACCAGCCTACCGTAGTGATGGAAACCGAATAGACTAACTTAAGGTAGGAAGCCTCCACTGGAATATCGATCCAGCCCACCTTGGGATTGATGACTTCAAAAAAGATCGCTACGGCAAAAGAAATGGCCATCGCAGAGATTTCGGTGTAGGCATTGATTCTCCACCAGAACCAACGAAGAATAAAGATCAAACCCGTACCTGCTCCGATTTGAAGTAAAATCTCAAAGGCAGACAAGGCCGAAGAAAGTGCCAACGCCAAAATGGCGGATAAAACCATCAATACCACCGTAGAAATTCTTCCCACTGCAACCAACTCCTTGTCACTGGCCTCAGGCTTGACAAAGCGTAGGTAAAAATCATTCACCACGTAACTCGAACCCCAGTTGAGGT
>CAYNIK010000214.1:0-2834 GCA_964397145.1 uncultured Limnohabitans sp. | reverse complement strand
GGTCTTTGCGTGCATGCATGGGAGTAGTGCCTGCATGGTTGGCCTTGCCTTTGAAGGTAAATTCCCACCATTCGATGGCCACTATACCCTCCACGACCCCGATGTCCAATTTTTCCGTATCCAAATTGCCCCCCTGTTCGATGTGTAGCTCGAGAAAGGCTGCGATCGCTCCCTTTGGACGAGAAACACTAGCGATCTGGCTAGGATCTCCTCCCAGCAAGCGGATTCCTTCAGCATGGGTTACCCCAGCATTGCTTTGGCCTTGGAGGGCTTGAGCGCTTAGGCCTCCGACTAGAGCTCTACTGCCAATGACTCCACCCTCCTCATTGGTAAAGATGATTACTTCCAGGGGATGTTCTGTTTGTACGCCGGCTTCCTGCAGTGTTCTGACCACTTCAATGGCTCCCATTACCCCCACGGGACCATCGTAATCCCCTCCATTGGGGACCTCATCGATGTGGGACCCAAGGCTGATGGGTTTTAGGGCTGGGTTTTTACCGACTTTTCGCCCGATAATGTTGCCTGCGAAGTCGACAGAAACTTCTAGACCAGCAGCACGAAGTAGCTCCTTGACATAAGGTCTGGCAGCAATATCATGAACCGAGTAGGCCACCCGATCGGACCCTCCCTTTTCATTTTTTCCATAGGTAGCCAGGGTGCTGAGCGATTGTTGGAGTCGCTCGGAATTCACTTGAAGACTTTGGGCTAAGGAGCTGCTTAGGCAAGCAACCAAAAATATTGGAATAAGTAGGAAGTATTTCATACAGAAGAGGAAGAAAGCGAACAGAAATATGCAAAAAAAAGTCCTTCGAGCGAAGGACTTTCTAGTTATTTGAGCCATGCCAGGCTCACTTCTTCGGGGGCTTTGATTCGATCTGCTAATCGCATGTATCGATCTGCTAGGCCAGCAAGGTACTCCTGTGCTTTGGCAGCGGCTCCATCCAAGCCCGTTAACGATTCGATTTTCCAGTAATCCACCAAATGTTCAATGATGCGTGCATAATCCCAACCGGTATAGACGCCTATTTTTTGGGTGATTTCAGAGAAATCTTTGTAGATGCTAGGTCGACTTCCTCCTTCACCCATCAGCGCTGCAGGCATGACGATTTGCTTCCGCATCATTTTTTCGAAGGCAGTGATGGCCCCACTTGGATCAATGTCGAAGATTCGAGACATAAAGCTTTTGTAGGCCTTTTCATGTCTAGCTTCATCCCCAGCGATGGTTTTACAGATTTTGGAGAGCAAGTGATCCCCGGCCTTGTCTGCAAGTTTGCCCGTATTCACGTGCGAGATTTTGGTGGCACGCTCTTGAAATGAGGTGTATATCATTGCTTGATAGGGATCCGATTCTGATTTGGGATCAAATCCGTTGGTGATCAAGCGATGGATGGTTTGTTCTACCACGCGCATGTCTACTCTTCCAGTGAGGTAGAGGTACTTGTTGAGAAGGTCACCGTGGCGGTTTTCTTCCGCCGTCCAAGCCTTAGACCAGCGTACCCATCCAGAGGGGGAAAGGAGGCTTTTGTCTACATTGATTCCTTCAAGAAGGTTGAAGTAGGTTTGGTAGGAGGGCAAAGCCTCTTCGGTAATCATGTTGCCCACCAAAGAGGTCAATACGGTATCAGGGATGCCAGCGGCACGCTGCTGCAGCAATTTGACGTCTTCTAGGGCTTCCGGATTGGAAAAATCTGGTAAAAAATCCGTAGGCTGCCAGCAATCCTCCGGATCAACGAGCACAGTATCTACGGCATGGCCTACAAAATCATCTAGCTGAGAGATGACCTCCATGTTTTTTTCTAATTCGTAATTGATTTCTTTAGAGTTCATCTTTTGGATGTGTTTACTAGGTTGAAAGCGTAGGTGAAGGTAAGGGATTTGAAACCTAAAATTTGAGTTAAAACCTCATTATGGTCTACGAATTCCATAAGCGGTCAAATAGGGGCTAAAAGCTCTTTCCTACTTGTCTTTCAGGTTGGAAAGGATCTAAAAGGCACAATCGATTCTTTCTGATTCAACCGATTTGAAAAGGATGTGTATAATTAGAAAGCGAAATGTTGACCGAATAGTTCAGGTTTCCGTTTGATCGTTTGTAAGATGAATCGAATTATCTTCTTAAGCGATCAGATTGACATTCTCTTTAGGTATTCTTTAGGAAATTAATCAACCTAAAATAACCCCTTGTTTATTGCCAATTTTAAGAAGGATTGACTTGTTTTATCTTATTTTTCTGCCAAAATTTCATGATTAAAGTCAATTTTTTACCTTTTTAGGACAGAATGGCTGAAAATTTAGTTTGGTGGTCATTTTGCTGAATAGCCTACAGCGAAAGCAAGGAAAACTAAACCAAACCCTACCATGGATTTTAAGCAGTTTACCACCAAATCTCAGGAGGCGATTCAAAAGGCGGCTGAACTCGCTCAATCAGCGGGTAGTCCAGCGATTGAGACGGCCCACTTGCTGAAGGGGATATTTTTGGAGGACGAAAATGTTTCTCAATTTCTTTTACAAAAGCTGGGAACTAACCAGCAATCACTCAGCCAGAAGCTAGAGGAAGAGCTTCAAAAACTTCCCAAGGTGAGTGGTGGGAATGCGCAGCCTTATTTGTCTTCTTCCGCAACGCAGGCACTGACCAAGGCGAAGGACTATTTGAAGACTTTTGGAGATGCCTATGTGGCCATTGAGCATTTGCTATTGGCAGTGTTGGCTGGGAACGATACCGTGGCTCAGCTGTTGAAGAATCAAGGAATTACAGAAAAAGCGCTCCTAGAAGCGATTAACCAACTTAGAAAAGGAACTAAAGTGACCGATCCAAACGCAGAGAGTACCTACAGAGC
>CAYNIK010000213.1:0-2868 GCA_964397145.1 uncultured Limnohabitans sp. | reverse complement strand
AGTTGGGCCGCTTTTCCAAATCCTACAATTCCTGGCACATTAAGCGTTCCACTGCGAAACCCTTTTTCGTGCCCTCCCCCATGAAGTTGAGCCAGGGGCTTGGGCAAGGAATGGTTGTGGCGTATATACAGTGCCCCAACCCCTTTAGGACCATACAATTTGTGCGCAGAAAGGGCCATCAGGTGAATTCCTTGGGTACTCACTGGAATTTTGCCCACTGCTTGAACCGCATCTGTTAAAAAGATTATTCCCTTTTTTTCGGCAATTTGAGCGATTTGTTGGATGGGATGAATGACTCCAGTTTCATTATTGGCCCACATCAAACAAATCATTTTGGTATGGGGCTGTAGGCTTTGCTCCAACAAGTTCAAATCCAGCTCACCATCGGAGTTTACGGGTAGATAAGTCACCTCTGCTCCTCTCCGCTGAATTTCCGCCATACTATCCAATACGGCTTTGTGTTCGGTTTGGCAGGTGATGTAGTGTTGTTTTTCACTAGGAAATAAGTCAAAAACCCCCTTGATGGCCAAATTCAATGATTCTGTAGCTCCTGAGGTAAATATAAGTTCCTTGGACTTGGCCCCAATCAATTGGGCGATGGCCTCTCTAGCATCTTCCACGGCCTGCTCCGCCACCCAACCGTAGGGATGACTTTTACTTGCTGCATTGCCGAAATGTGTACCAAAAAATGGCAGCATGGCAGCAATCACCTCCTCCGAACAAGGAGTAGTAGCATTGTAATCCAAATAGAGCGGGTAATTCATGACCCTAAACTACTGCTTTTACTTGTTTTTTGATCCGTGCAAAACTTGATTTTCCTACCTTTGGCTAACCATGCAAGAATCTTGGACTTTTGATTTTCCCTTTGACAGGCTTTCATCCGAAGCTTGGTCCTGGCTTATCCAAACCAAGCAACGGGAATTGGGAATCTTTTTATCCTACTACTACAAAAGACAAGGTGCGGTGGTTGAAAAGGTGAAATTGATGACAGCTCCGCAATTGGACTCTCCGGATTGTGGCACCCTTTGCTTTGGTTTTGAATTGGTTTATTTCAATGCCTGCCAAGATCTGCATGAAACTCAATCAGAGGAAATGAAACTGAGCTTTCAATTCGATCCAGGCAAAAAGCTCTTGAACCTCGTAGGCGCCTATTGGCCAAGCCGTGAACCAGATGAAATTTAAGCCTAGCCCAGTCTTTTGCTTTTCGGTTGGAATTCCTAGCATTTGACGTATTTTTGACTGCGAATTGAAGATTATGAAAGAAGCTAACGAATCCCTGAATTTCATAGAACACATTATCGAAGAAGACCTAGCCAATGGGTTTCCAAAGGAGAAATTGTGCTTCCGCTTTCCACCGGAGCCCAATGGGTACCTGCACATTGGGCATGCGGCATCTATTTGCTTAAACTTCGGTTTGGGTGAAAAATACGGTGCTCCGGTCAACCTTCGATTTGACGATACAAATCCCGCCAAAGAAGAACAAGAATATGTTGATGCCATCAAGCGTGACATTGCTTGGTTGGGCTTCAAATGGGCCAATGAATGCTATTCCTCGGATTATTTTCAGCAGTTGTACGAATGGGCCGTCTTGTTGATCCAGCAAGGCAAAGCTTATGTAGATCAGCAATCCTCCGAACAAATCGCCGAACAAAAAGGTACGCCTACCAGCCCGGGGACTCCTAGCCCCTTCCGAGATAGATCCATTGCTGAAAATTTGGATTTGTTTGAGCGCATGAAAAATGGAGAATTCGCTCCTGGCACCTATCTCCTGCGTGCCAAGATCGATATGGCTTCTCCAAATATGCACATGCGCGATCCAATCTTGTACCGCATCATCCATGCGCATCATCACCGCACAGGGGATACTTGGAAAATTTACCCCATGTACGATTGGGCTCATGGAGAGTCGGATTACCTCGAGCAGGTTTCCCATTCCATCTGTACCCTTGAATTTAAAGCACACCGGGAATTGTACGATTGGTATTTGGACCAGATTATTGATCCTACCCTACTTCGTCCCAAGCAGCGGGAATTTGCTCGTCGTAACCTGAGCTTCACGGTGATGAGCAAGCGTAAGTTGCTCGAGCTGGTACAAAAGAATGTGGTGACGGGTTGGGATGATCCCCGCATGCCAACCATTTCTGGCTTGAGAAGAAGAGGCTATACCCCTAGTTCGATCCGCAACTTTAGCGAAGTGGCAGGTATTTCTAGAAGAGAAAATGTCACAGACGTATCCTTGCTTGAGTTTTGTGTGCGTGAGGATTTAAATCAAAGCGCTACTCGAGTGATGGCAGTATTGAACCCTATTAAAGTAGTCCTTCAAAACTATCCTGCTGGGCAAGTTGAAATCTTGCATTTGGAGAATAATCCTGAGAAAGAAAATTCAGGTACGCATGAGGTTCCCTTTTCGAGAGAATTGTACATCGAACGTGAAGATTTCAAAGAAGAAGCGGATAAAAACTTTTTCCGCCTAGCTCTAGGTCAAGAGGTTCGCTTGAAAAGTGCCTACATCATCAAAGCTGAGTCGGTAGTAAAAGATGCTTCAGGCAATCTTCTTGAAATTCACTGCAGCTACGATGCGGATTCCAAATCAGGTTCGGGAACTGAAGCAAGCCAGCGAAAGGTGAAATCTACCATTCACTGGGTCTCCGTGGCACATGCCATTCAAGCCGAGGTTCGAGAATACGATCGCTTATTTTTGGATGAATCTCCGGATACGCATGAATCCAAAAGTTACATGGACTTCATCAATCCGAATTCCTTGAAGGTGATTAAAAATGCTTATCTAGAACCACATTTGGCGAAGGCTAGTCCAAACGAGAGCTACCAATTCCAGCGCCTCGGCTATTTTACCTTGGATTCAGATTC
>CAYNIK010000212.1:0-2892 GCA_964397145.1 uncultured Limnohabitans sp. | reverse complement strand
TCCACCCATTGAGCCGCTCCGCGGGTCACAAAAGGATTGATCTTGTAGGTATCCGTCTTTTCTATCAAATGGATATCTTGAATCCCAAAACAGTCACAAGTTCGTAGAACCGCACTGGCATTGTGCGGTTTGAAAATATCTTCAAGCACCACTGTAAAAAATCGAGTCCGTTGGGATAACACTCGATCCATCATTGTCTTCTTGTGAGTAGTAATGTACTGCCCCAAGTAAACAACCAATTCCTCATCCACTACTGAATGGGTATCTTCCTCTTGATTCATTACGATGCAAGTCGATTTAAAATAAACCTAGCTGCTCATCCTCCCCTTTCTTTGGGGTAAGTGAAAGTGTACTGCCTACTTCTAAATCCTCTCCTCCATCTTCCGGAAGTTCCTCTTGGGAAATTTCCTCTTCAGATTCCTCAGCTGCTACTGATTCGGCCGCCAATTCTGATTCAATCAGTTGCAGGTCTTTTACCTCATGCGTACTCAACTTATTTCCGATGGCCTTCCACCCTTTCACATCAATCAACATTTCCAGATCATAATCCATTTGCTCTTCGGCCTTGCCTTTAATCAGAGTTACAGAAATCTGTGCTTGCGTATCTGTGGTGACCAACTTGAGGTAGGATTGCTTGTGTTCCGTAATGAAGTTAAAGCGCTTATTTAGTGTCGTTGTCTCAATCAAAAAGCGTTTTACAAAGAAACCCTTCGTTGCCCCATCAAAATAGACTGCGCCAATTACTTTCTGGGGATCAAATTTTTGAATTAGCAATACATCTGTAGGCTCGTAGCGATTGGTCAGCTCAAAACTGGTCAGTTCATAATCCCCATTTTTGTAGCACACCAAAATTTTATCATCACCCAAGAAGTTGCCAATTTGTTTACCTCTAGAATCCGTATTCAATCGGCCTACTGAAGCATCGTAGTAGATATTTAAGCCACCTAAGGTAGATTTACCCTCCATCTTAAACTGTACCTTACGCACCGGGTATTTGGTCAAAATATTACCTCCTGCGGCACGTCCTTTGATTTCAATCTCTGCAAAATCAAAATCAAATACTTTTACTCGAGCCTTCGCACCTTGGGTAAGGTACACCGTCACCACTTCCGCTTCCCCATTGGGATTTGCCGTTAGGTACAGCAACTTGGATCCTTTAGTGCCTTTGGTCAAGTCATATTCCTTATCACGCGTCACCCCTCCTACTTGGAATCGTTTGACCATGGCTCTGCCAGATACCCCATCCAAATAGATAAAGTTGTAGGTCATCCGTTCGTCATTCTTTCTAAACACACCCACATAGACGATGTCTTTACCCATGAATAGTTTTTCCTGGATTTTGGACACCACCAACTTACCATCTCGACGGATCGCAATAATGTCATCCAAATCGGAGCATTCGCAGACGTATTCATCCTTTTTAAGGCCGTAGCCTACAAAACCATCTACTCGATTGACATACAGTTTGGCATTATTGGCCGCAACCACAGCCGCTTGGATGGTATCAAATGCCCGTATCTCAGTTTTTCGCTCCCGACCTTTACCATACTTATCTAGTAAATTTTGGTAGTACGCAACAGCAAAATCTGTCAAGTGCTTCAAGTTGTAATTCACTTCCTTCAATTCATCCTGAAGGCGCTTCATCAACTCATCTGCTTTGAACGCATCGAACTTGGAAATTCGCTTGATTTTTATCTCAGTCAAGCGGATCAAATCTTCCTGAACAATGGTTCGGTAAAAATCAGGCTTGTATGGATCTAATCCTCGATCTATAGCCTCCAGTACCGCATCCCAAGTGGTACACTCTTCAATGTCTCGGTAAATGCGATTTTCAATAAAAATCTTCTCTAATGAAGAAAATAGAAGTTTTTCCAACAACTCCCCTTTTCGGATTTCCAGCTCCTTGCGAAGCAATTCCTTTGTTTGGGCGGTATTGTATTTTAATATCTGATTGACTGTCAAGAAAACAGGCTTCTCATCAATAATCACACAGGCATTCGGTGAGATAGATACCTCGCAATCCGTAAATGCATACAAGGCATCGATGGTTACATCTGGCGATACTCCTGGAGCCAATTGGATCTGTATTTCTACATCCTTGGCTGTATTATCTACTACCTTTTTGATTTTGATCTTGCCCTTATCGTTGGCTTTCAAGATGGAATCAATCAAAGAATCTGTAGTAGTTCCAAATGGTATTTCTTTGATTAGCAATGTTTTATTTGCATCCTCTTCAATTCGTGCTCTAACCTTTATCTTTCCACCTCTTAAGCCTTCTTGATAATCCGAAAAGTCGGCCAAACCACCCGTTAGGAAATCAGGAAGTACTTGAGGGGAATTGCCTCGAAGGATTTCAATGGAGGCTTCAATCAACTCTCTAAAGTTGTGGGGAAGAATTTTGGTAGACAAACCCACCGCAATACCCTCTACACCTTGCGCCAAAAGCAATGGAAACTTAACGGGTAAGGTTACCGGCTCACGCTTTCTACCATCGTAAGAAAGCTGCCATTCAGTAGTTTGCGGATTAAAAACTACATCCAACGCAAACTTGGATAGTCGAGCTTCAATGTATCGAGCAGCTGCAGCACCATCCCCAGTGCGCACATCACCCCAGTTTCCTTGGGTCTCAATCAGGAGGTCCTTTTGCCCCATATTGACAATCGCATCTCCAATGGACGCATCCCCGTGTGGGTGGTACTGCATGGACTGACCAATGATGTTGGCCACCTTGTTGAATCGGCCATCGTCCATTTCCTTCATCGCATGCAGGATACGGCGTTGTACTGGCTTTAAACCATCTTCTATGGCAGGTACAGCCCGTTCCAATATCACATAGGATGCATAATCAAGGAACCAGTCCTTGTACATTCCAGTTACGGGTACGGAACCGTG
>CAYNIK010000211.1:0-2901 GCA_964397145.1 uncultured Limnohabitans sp. | reverse complement strand
TCGACCACATCCCTGCTCCAAAAATTGACGAAGGCACCTTGCAAATGCAAATCACATCCTTGGACTACTCTAACTTTGTGGGTCGTATTGCAATCGGACGTATCGCTAGAGGAACCATCTCTGAAAACCAGCAAATCGCACTTTGCAAGGCTGATGGCTCCATCAAGAAAATGCGCGTAAAGGAACTACATACCTTCGAAGGTCTTGGGAAAAACAAAGTTCAAACGGTAACTGCAGGTGATATTTGTGCTGTAACCGGCATTGAAGATTTTGAAATCGGTGACACCATTGCGGATGTAGATAATCCAGAGCCACTCAAGCGTATTTCCATCGATGAGCCTACGATGAACATGCTCTTCACAATCAACAACTCTCCATTCTTTGGCAAAGAAGGCAAATTTGTGACTTCTCGCCACTTGAGAGATCGTTTGATGAAGGAAACTGAAAAGAACTTGGCCCTTCGCGTAGAATCTACGGATTCAGAAGACCGATTCTTGGTGTATGGTCGAGGTATCCTTCACTTGTCTGTGTTAATCGAGACCATGCGAAGAGAAGGCTACGAACTTCAAGTAGGACAGCCTCAGGTAATCTTCAAGGAGATCGACGGAGTGAAATGCGAGCCTATTGAAACTCTTGTGGTGGATGTACCACAGGAAACTGCTGGTAAAGTAATCGAATTGGCTACCCAACGTAAAGGCGAATTGCTGATCATGGAACCAAAAGGCGACTTGCAGCACTTGGAGTTTAAAATCCCTTCCAGAGGTTTGATCGGTTTGCGAAACAACGTGCTTACTGCTACCCAAGGGGAAGCAATCATGAACCACCGTTTCACTGCCTATGAGCCTTTCAAAGGCCCTATCCCAGGTAGAATCAACGGTTCCTTAATCTCTATGGAAGGTGGTCAGTGTACCGCCTATGCAATCGATAAATTGCAAGATCGTGGGGTCTTCTTTATCGAGCCAGGTGACGAATTGTACACCGGTCAGGTAATTGGAGAACACTCCCGTGACAACGACATTGTGGTGAACGTACAGAAAGGCAAGAAATTGACCAACATGCGTGCTTCCGGTTCCGATGACAACGTTCGAATTGCTCCTCCAAAGCGTTTCTCTTTGGAAGAATCTATGGAATACATCCAGAAAGATGAGTACTTGGAAATCACACCAAAGTCCATCCGTATGCGAAAAATCTACTTGGACGAAAACGAGCGTACTCGTATGGCGAAAAAGGAGGATTAATTCTCTTTACATAATTTTTAAGAAAGTCCCCAAGCATTTTTGGGGACTTTTTTTGTACTTACCAAAGCCCATGTACGTGTGCCTTGATGTATTGCTCGTAAATCCGAGAAGCCTCCTGCATTTGATTGGGACTCAAGGGAGGCAATTGACCTGCACGAATATTCTGATCCACCTGATCCAAAGAAGAGGCTCCAGGGATCACCGTACTCACTTGCCGGTGCATCAACAGCCAACGCAGCGCTTGGGCACCTAGGTCATGTCCTTCTGAAAAATGAGTTTTCAATTCTTCAACTGCCGCAAGCCCCA
Source organism: uncultured Limnohabitans sp. (assembly GCA_964397145.1). Taxonomy (GTDB): domain Bacteria; phylum Bacteroidota; class Bacteroidia; order Cytophagales; family Cyclobacteriaceae; genus Algoriphagus. The sequence goes on along the minus strand of CAYNIK010000211.1, from coordinate 1,357 downwards.
AGTCCAAAGGCACCCCTGAGAAAGTCTCCCCTTTATCAAAGGCCTTGCCCTCCCGGTTAAAAAATCGGTGATCCTCTGCATCAAAAGTAGTTTGCTTGGTAATTTTTCCTGTGAGCAATCCACTCGCCAGAGGCACGCGCACGATCAAGCCTACATTTTTCTCCTCGGCTAGTTCAAAAAGTTCTTCCACTGGCTTTTGCCGAAATAAATTCACAATCACCTGAATGGAAGACACCACGGAGTAATCCATCGCGCGAATTCCTTCGGTCACCTTTTCAACACTCACCCCAAGCGCGGCCACCTTTCCTTGTTGAATCAGGTCTTCAAAAAGTCCAAAGACCTCATCTCGATCATAGACAGAACTGGGTGGGCAGTGCAACTGAATTAAATCCAGTCGTTCCAATCGGGTATTCTTGAGGCTATCTTCCACAAATTTTTGAAGATTTTTTGGCGTATAGCCAGTTGCATCATGCGGTTGCAACCGTCGACCACATTTGGTAGCAACGTAAATTGTTTCACTTCGCTCCCTCACTGCCTTTCCCACGGCCGCTTCACTCAATCCACCATCGTACACATCGGCCGTATCTACAAAATTCACTCCCTGATCAAAGGCTGTATGCAGTAGTTGAGATGCTGTTTTGGAATCAAAAGGCTTTCCCCAACCCCCACCTACCTGCCAGGTACCTAGCCCAATTTCTGAAATTGACCAGCCTGTTTTTCCAAGTATCCGATAATTCATGATTTCAATTGATTTTGTGGTTTAAATACAGTGCATATCTTCCTGCATCGTTCGAGAAAGCAAGATAAATTTTTATATTTATCCCGCCTCAGGAAAACTCAAATGGATCTCATTAGAGCGCCTGAAGTGAAGTAACTATGAAATCTCGACGAAAATTTATTCAAACCATTACGCTTGCGGGTGCCGCAAGCTTGGTTCCTATTCACTTGACCCATTCCAAACCTATGGCAACTCAAAAAATCATTCACCAAGTTTATTTCTGGCTGCATAACGAATCGGATGTTGCCGAATTTTTGAAAGATGCAGTTCCCATGTTGGGACGCTGTAAGGATGTGATCCAGTTTTACCAGGGAGTCCCTGCTCCTACTGAAAAACGAGAAGTGGTAGACCACAGTTTTCACGTGTCTTGCAGTCTCTTTTTTGATTCCTTAGAAGGACAAGCTGCTTACCAGAAAGACCCACTCCATTTGGAGTTTATTGCCAAATATTCTTCCTTCTGGAAAACAGTGAAGGTGTATGACATCCTACTCTAAAACAAGAAACCCAATTTTACGTTAGAATTAAAAATTAGACTACTCCTATGAAAAAATTGATTTGGATAAGTGCTTGGTTGTGGAT
>CAYNIK010000210.1:0-2907 GCA_964397145.1 uncultured Limnohabitans sp. | reverse complement strand
CGGGAACCGGCAGAAGAATCCTATGGAATTGTTTCCGTATTTTCGGACCTCTATGGAAATCTCTGGGATTTGATTCAGCCCAAGACCTCCTAAACTACCCCTATGGATTCACAAGCAAACAATCCCCTTCACGGCGTCACCCTAGCCGACATGGTCGCCCAACTCGTCTCCTTCTACGGCTGGGAAGAACTAGGTGAGCGCATTACCATTCGCTGCTTCACGCACGACCCCAGCATTGTCTCCAGCCTGAAGTTTCTCCGCAAAACACCCTGGGCCAGGGAACGGGTAGAAGGGCTCTACCTCAAAATGTTGCGAGATGCCAAAAAAGAAGGTGGCCCCTTGGGGAATTGAGGATTTTTAGAATTCAACTAAAGACCTTGGAGGTCTGAAAGAACTCAAAGGTCTTTCCCTATCGGCATCCTTTCCAATCCTATTCTATAGTCAGGGTGATTTTGCGACCAAGACCGTACTCCAGCAACTTATACAGTGTTGAAAGTTGGATGTCGCTATGCCCATTTTCAATTCTTGAAATAAAACTTTTTTTAGTCCCTGTCTTTTCGGCCAATTGCTCCTGGGTCATCGATGCAAGACGTCTTTCTTCTTTGATTACTTCGCCAATAGCAAATGCTTTGGCTTTTATTTCAAATTCAGTCCGCTTAGAAGTCCCAATTTTTCCATAGCGATTGTCGAGATGTTCGTCAAAATTGGTAATGGTTTTACTTTTTTGATCTTTTACTTTCATTTTCCTTCTGCTTTAATTTCTCGTCAAAATATTCGTTCATAATTTTCACCGCCTTTTCAAGTTCTCCAGAAGGTGTCTTTTGGGTTTTTTTCTGAAACCCATTAAACAAAATCACAACTTGACCCTCGTCAAAACAACAGAAAATACGGTAAATATTACCTTGAAATTCTACCCTAATCTCATATAGCCCATTCGTTCCTTCCAAATGCTGGAAAAATTTCTGGGGAATTCTATTTGCAACCGTTACGACAAATAACACATAATCAATTTTCTCTTTCACTTTTTCGGTCTGCTGCTCGAAGAAGTCAAAAAAGTAGTGTTTGAAATAGATAATTTGTCTGTATCGTTCCATTACCCCTAAAAATTAAAGTTAACTAATAGTGGAACAAATTGGAAATAAAAGTTTTTAATTTTTCTATCCTTCTTCTTGGTAATTCAGCCGGAGTTAAAAACTCTTGGATCTTGGCACTCGATTAAAAATCGAGAGCAGCAGCGCATCGAACTACAAAAAAGCCCGACCCGAAATTCTTCGGGACGGGCTTTTTCGTAGGGTTGGTGGTTTGGTTTATACGTAGTTGTTGAGCATCACCGGCATCACGAGCATCAAGATGTCTTCGTTGGCATCCTGGGTAGCTGGCAAGATCAAACCTGCACGGTTGGGTGCGGAGAATTTCAAGCTTACCTCTTTGCAAGAAAGGTTGTTCAACATTTCTACCAAGAACTTGGCGTTGAATCCGATCTCGATGTCCTCTCCTTCGTGGTCGCAGGACAAGCGCTCGTTGGCTTCGTTGGAGAAGTCCAGGTCTTCTGCAGAGATCATCAACTCGCTACCGGTCAACTTCAAGCGTACCTGGTGCGTGGTCTTGTTGGCATAGATGGCAATACGTCTCAAGGAACCCAAAAACTCCAAGCGATCGATGTTCATGCGGTTTGGATTTTCCACAGGAATCACGTTTTCGTAATCTGGGAATCGCTCGTCAATCAGACGGCAGATCATCTTGATATTAGAAAACTTGAAGTAAGCATTGGACTGGTTGAATTCTACTGCGACAGGCACATTCTCTGATGGCAAAGTTGATTTCAAGAGGTTCAAGGCTTTTCTAGGAATGATCAAACTTGCTCCATTGCTAGATGCCACATCTACTCTTCTGTAGCGCACCAAACGGTGACCATCTGTAGCCACAAAGGTGGTGTTGGTAGGGCTCAAATTGATGTATACCCCGGTCATTGCAGGACGAAGTTCATCCGAAGAGGTCGCAAAAATGGTGTTTGCAATGGCTGAGGACAATACCTCCGTAGACATATCCACGGTAGTGGCGTTGCTTACGGTAGGGATTTTTGGAAAGTCTGTGGCATTTTCACCCGCAAGTCGGTAGCGTCCATTGTCTGAACTGATCTCTACCGCATAGGTATCGTGATCGATGCTGAAAGTTACCGGCTGCTCAGGCAAGTTTTTCAAGGTCTCAATCAAAATACGTGCTGGCACGGCAATATTTCCGTCTTCCTTGGCTTCCACCTGAAGCTCTGTCATCATGGAAGTCTGCAGATCCGAAGCAGTGATGGTCAATACAGATCCCTTGATTTCAAAAAGAAAGTTTTCCAGAATAGGCACCACCGGATTGGTGGTCACTACACCGTTGATGGCAGAAAGCTGCTTGAGCAAGGCGGAGGAAGAAACAATAAATTTCATATCGTAGGGGTGGTATAGTTTTTTTCTAGTGTGGTAAATTTATAAATAAAATGCTAATTCAGCCGACCTGACTCTCAATTGTAGAAAAAAAGTTGCAAATAATTGGCTGATTTTCGTTTATGCCCTCCGGGAAAATCGCTTCACCCGCAGCAGGCCAATTACACCACCCATCAAGACCAAGAAAAGTACAGGCGCACCCACATTGATCAACTGCCAGAATTGCTTTTCTTCGGCAACCTTCACTTTGTCCAAGGGACGAATCTGAAAGACCTTGGTACGCGTGGCAATGATGCCTTCTGGGTCGGTCAAGTACTGCACTACGTTTTCCAAAAACTGTTTATTGGCCAAGGTAGTTTGCTCCATCGGGTCCTCCCCTAGTGGAAGTGGCTCTTGGTCTGCTGGATTTACTTGACTTTGAAATAGGGAGGCATCCCCGAGTACCACTACTTTCCCATTTCCACTGTTTTTCACCGAA
>CAYNIK010000209.1:0-2909 GCA_964397145.1 uncultured Limnohabitans sp. | reverse complement strand
AAAATGCGGATGTGGTCATTCGAATGCCTACTGGTGCAGGTACGGCAGCGGGGCCATTTCACTCGCAATCCAACGAAGCCTGGTTTTTTCATACCCCTGGCTTAAAGATCGTCTACCCTTCCAATCCCCACGATGCCAAAGGCCTTCTGAATGCGGCTTTGGAAGATCCGAATCCCTACCTCTATTTTGAGCACAAGCTCCTGTACCGCTCTATCTCAGGTCCGGTGCCAGATAGCTACTACACAATAGAGATCGGGAAAGCTGCCCTAGCAGCCACGGGCACTCAGGTCTCCATCATTACCTACGGCATGGGCGTGCATTGGGCCACCAAGGCCGTGGAAGAACTTGGAATTTCTGCGGACATTCTAGACCTAAGGACTTTACTCCCTTGGGATCAGGAAGCGGTAGCAACAACAGTTAAAAAGACGGGGAAAGTCATCTTCCTACACGAGGACACCCTCACTGGGGGGATTGGCGCCGAAATCTGCGCTTGGATTTCGGAGCACTGCTTCTCCTGGCTGGATGCTCCTGTGATGCGGGAAGGTAGTTTGGATACACCCGTTCCTTTTGCTCCCAACTTGGAAAAGCAATTTCTGCCAGCGGAAAGATTTAAGGCAAAACTCCAAGAACTGCTTGCTTTTTAAGCGCAATCCAGAAATTCAATCCCCATGGTTCAACTCAGACAAATTGCGAAGGAAGAGCTCTCCAAAGTACAAGGTATCGCACATCAAACTTGGCCCTCGACTTTTGGAGCTATTTTGAGCGCGGAACAGATTGCCTACATGCTCAATTGGATGTATGACCTGGCGCTTCTCGAATCACAAGTGGAGATGGGGCATACTTTTTTGATTGCTGAAGAGCAGGAAATGGCTGTTGGGTTTGCTGGATTCGAACTATTCTACAAAGGAGGCTCAAAAGCCAAACTTCACAAGCTGTACCTACTGCCCAGCTGCCATGGGAAAGGGATTGGAAAGACTCTCCTTCAGGAGGTGGCGAACCGAGCTCGGGCAGCTGGTCAACAAAGTCTGACCTTGAATGTGAACAAGGACAATCAAAAAGCTATTGATTTTTATAGGAGTCAAGGATTTGTAGAAATCTACAAGGAAGTCATCGACATCGGCAATGGGTACGTGATGGATGATGCGGTGATGGAATTACCGCTTTAATTCTTTTTTTCGAGGACCGTATCCCAAAGAACCAGTCCATTGGCAGGTGCCGTGGGCACGGGAGCCCAGTTCCCTTCTGGATTTCCCAAACGCTCCTGGATTTGCACCACATCCCAGTTCCAAATCGCATAGACCATCTTGCGCACCTGATGGTGCAAAAAACCCTGCCCAACTACCTCCACCACGAACACTGGTGCAGGAGTATAGGATGAGTTCATCTCATCCAACTCAAATACGCGGACTGCCTCTATGCTCCTTTCATAGGATGATTTGGTGGCCGAAGGCTGACAAAAAGCTTTGAAATTGTGCCGCCCCACAAACAAGCTACCTAATTCCTGCATTTGATCTAGGGAATTGGAAAAGGGAACAGCAGAAACGAAGGAAGAAGCGAAGGGATGAAAGTTCTGGGGAGATGCGAAAAAATAGCGGTAGGTTTTTTGATGGACAGACTGAATTAAGTTAAAGTCTCGAGCAATGGGCTCGACCCCTTCCAGGCGAATATCTCCACCAAGGTGTGTGTTGATCGTTTCTAGAAGAGCTTCAAATTCAATTTCCTCCTCCACGAATAGCTGCACATAGCCCTTTCTACAGCTAACACCGGAGTCTGTTCGGCTGGAACCAATCAAGCGAAAGGGGCGCTCTTCCAAAACAAATCGGAGTACCCGCTCCAACTTCCCCTCCACCGTAGGCTGTTCGGGTTGCTTGGCCCATCCTTTGAAGCGAGCTCCAAAGTAGGAGATGGAAAAAAGGTAGGAGAAAGGTTTTGGCTGCATTTTAGAGCTGAAAAATAAGTATATTTAACTAGATTGTTCAATTAGGTCATTGTAACGTTAACCTTTAGGATATCTACCCACCATCATTATCACTTCATGAACCAGCTCAACGCCATAAGAAAAAGGTTAATGGAACAAAAAAAATCCTTGTTCCAAAAATACCCAATCAAAGAGCTTGCAATTTTTGGTTCCTACGCACGCGAGGAACAAAGTCCAAAGAGTGATCTAGATGTGCTTGTGGAATTTCACAGAAGCGTAGGTTCGGAATTTATTGAATTAGGAGACGAACTAGAAGAACTATTGGGAATCAAAGTTGATTTGGTGTCAAAAAAAGGAATTAAGCCTCGCTATCTTGAGCAAATCAAAGACGAGTTAATCTATGTCTAAAAGATCCAGTGACTTACTCCTCTTGGATATGAAGGAAGCCGCTGAAAAGATCCTTAAATATACGCAGGGCTTATCATTTGAGGGTTTTTTAGCGGATGACAAAACCATTGATGCGGTGGTTAGGAATTTTGAAATTATTGGCGAAGCTTCATTACGTATTGACGAAGATTTTAGGTTAGAAAATCCTCAAATTGAGTGGAAAAAATTACGAGGCTTTAGAAATCGAATCGTTCACGACTATTTTGGGATTGACTATGAAATTGTATGATCCATCCTAACCCAGGACCTGGAAGAATTAGTTTTTCAATTGGATCAACTCTTAAACTAAAACACCACCCCATTTCGAGGTGGTGTTTTAGTTTAAAGCTTAACTCAGAATTCGAGCGGCCAGCCAGTCTCCCAATTCTGAGGTTTTGTAGGCCTTCCCTCCTTCTGCGATGTCTTCGGTGACGATTCCCTCAGCGAGGGAAAGGTTGACTACATCGCTGATCAATTTGGCTTCAGCTGCCAATCCAAAGGCATAATCGAACATCATGGAAGCAGACAGAATGGTCCCCAGCGGATTGGCAATGTCCTTGCCAGC
>CAYNIK010000208.1:0-2935 GCA_964397145.1 uncultured Limnohabitans sp. | reverse complement strand
CACTCTCGTGTCCCAAGACCAAAATCTCCACCCGTCGTGGTTCGGTCATCGAAAGAAAAGCATTCTTTTTGCCGCAGGCAGCAACTAAAAGAACTAAGATTAGGGATAGAAGGCCAATAGGTCTCCAATACAAGCAAGGGCGCATAGGCTGGGTTTAGTTAATTGCATTTAATATTGAGCATTTATCTAGTGAGATTCTCACTCTTTTATACTAATTTTTGACTGTATTCATTCACAAAAATGAATCAAAACCATAATTAAAGTAAAAATACAGTGAAAGAACCCCTTCAGAAATCGCGAATTCCGGAAGGAAAAGCCTTTGTAATCCAGGAATTAATTGCACCCTATTTTGATGTGAATTGGCATTTTCACTCTGAATATCAACTATTTGTGGTACTAAAGGGTAGTGGAACCCGCTTTGTAGGAGACCGTACTACATCTTTCAAAGAGGGCGATTTGGTATTGACGGGTCCAAATTTGCCACATCTATGGAAAAATGATAAGGCCTATCATGATCCAAAAAATGGCTTGGAAACTCAAGGTATCGTGATTTATTTCCCAGACAATTTTTTGAATAATGCGGTAGTTGAGTTGGAAGAATTTGAGGGGATTGCCAAGTTGTTGCAACTCTCCAAACGAGGAATAGAAGTAGTGGGTGAAACAAATCTTCGGATTACCCAATTAATGCAGGAATTACTTGAATTGAAAGGATTGGCAAGGATCCAACACCTTCTTCATTTGTTGGATGTATTGGCCCAGTCTCAGGATTACAAGTTGATTACTGATGCTGGCTACCTCAATACGAATAAAGAATCTGAAAAAGATCGGATGGGCCAGGTTTATGAATATGTGCTGCAACACTATGCTTCCAAAATTACACTTCAGGAGGTTGCTCAATTGTGTAATCTATCTGTTTCCGCATTTAGCCGATACTTCAAATCTAGGGTAAATAAACCCTTTTCTGATTTTTTGACTGAGGTTCGAATTTCTCATGCTTGCAAATTACTCCAGGATACGGAGGAAAGTATTGCTGCTGTTGCCTTCTCCTGTGGCTTTTTTACGTTATCAAATTTCAACAAGCTTTTTCGGGAGCGGCTGCACAAATCCCCCAAAGAATACCGCAAAGAGTTTCAAGCAGCTCGTTTTTTGTAAACGAGTCAAATTTAAAAACCTTCAAAAGGATAGGCCTGCAAATCAATTTTCCACAGCCAGGGAAGAATGAAATAGACCATGAGTGTCAGTAAGATGATAGAGATGATATTTAACCATAGACCGGCTTTAACCATGTCTTTTATTTTTAAATACCCTGGGCCGAATACCACTGCATTGGGTGGAGTAGCGACTGGAAGTATAAAGGCACAACTTGCAGCAAGAGTGGCACCGACCATCAATCCAAAGGGGTGAACATCCAATTTGATAGCTACAGAGGCCAAAATAGGCAGGAGCATGGAGGCAGTAGCGACATTTGAAGTAACCTCAGTAAGGAAATTCACCGCAGCCACAATGATCAGCAATAGCACAAAAAAACTTACCCCTTCGATCAGGCTTAAATGTTGACCAATCCAATCTGCCAAACCTGTTTCTTTAAACCCTTCTGCCAAGGCTAATCCACCTCCAAAAAGAATCAAAACTCCCCAAGGAATTTGTTCAGCAGTTTTCCAATCCAAAATACGCCCTTTAGGCTCGTTTTTACCAGAAGAGGGGAGAACAAGTAGGAGCAATACACCGATCAAAGCAATGATTGTATCGTCTAATGCTGGAAGAAGCTTTGCCAATAAAAAGGTGCGCGTAATCCAAGAAAAACAAACAATACCAAATACAATCAATACCGTCTTTTCCTCAAATGTAATTTTTCCGATTTTAGACAGCTGCTCTTGAATTACCGATTTGGCTTCAGCCAATTGAAATTTTTTAGGGAGAGGATTGCCAAAATTCACCAAGTAAAACCAAGCTATTGCCATCAATACCACGGTAAATGGAAAAGCAAACAGCATCCACTCGTTGAAATCAATGGTGTAGTTGTACAATTTTTCTACCACAGCACGCAGAATATTGTTGGTGGGCGTTCCAATTAGGGTTGCCATACCACCAATTGAGGCAGCGTAGGCGATTCCTAACAATATATTTTTGGCCAAATGAGTGGATAGAATTCCATTTTCATCGCCTAAATGGTGTTTGAATTGCCCTATAACAGCCAATCCGATAGGAAGCATCATCAATGCTGTCGCAGAATTGGATATCCACATGGATAAAAACCCTGTGGCGAGCATAAATCCAAGCACAATTCGTCTCAAATCTGTACCTAATAAATTTATTATGTTAAGTGCAATGCGTCTATGCAATCCCCATTTCTCAATGGCAGTAGCCAACAAAAATCCACCCATGTAAAGTAATACCGTAGGATCCATGTAATTGGATGAAACCTGTTTGATGGATAGCACTCCAAGTAAAGGAAGTACAACCAAAGGAAGTAAGGCCGTACCTGCGATTGGAACAGCTTCAGTAATCCACCAAATCGCCATCCATAGGGTCAAGCCTAACATTAATTTTCCTTCAGGAGCTAAACCAGGAGTTTCTACAAAAAAGTAAAGTAGCAGAAAAGAAAGAGGTCCTGTAAAGCGTCCAAGTGTAGGCAACCAATTATTCATGATAGATGTAGTTCGAAAAGAGAATTGAAATAGGAAGAAAGAAAGCTACAATAAGTTACTAGATTTTGTAATGGGGTAGTTGAAAAATAGTACCGAAAAAGGACTGAAGTCAACCACACTGAGACTATCCTAAGATCGGACAGATTGGTAGTGTGGAATGAGGTTAGATACGGATCTCGATTGTTTATTTAACATAATATAAATTATACAACATAAAATAGATCCAATTCGACTCAAATGGACTATTCTCTTGATTTGAGTACGCCCACATAGTAATCAGGATCCAC
>CAYNIK010000207.1:0-2964 GCA_964397145.1 uncultured Limnohabitans sp. | reverse complement strand
ACTTGAAAATGCTCGTCTAAGGGAACATTGAAATCTACCCGGATCAGGGCTTTTTTGCCTGCAAAGTTGAGGCTATCTACATTTTTTACATTCAAAGACATGGGATAAGGTCGAATAGGTGAGAACTAAAGATGCTTTTAAAATCGTGACGAATTTAACTCAAATCCAGCCAATACGAAATAGAATGATTGAAAAACTAGCCCTAATGACTAGGCTGTGCTGCGGCTCGCTTGAGACGATCGTTGATGGCGCGACCCAATCCGACTTCTGGAACAAATTCGGCGAGGATCAGGTCTGCATCACTTTCATCCAAAAGTCGCATCCCCATAAACAAACGCTGAGCCGCTTCTTGCAAGTCCTGGCTTGGGCTAAGGACAAACTGCCGATCCGTAGGAAGAGTAGGAAAATGCGTTGAAAAACTGAGGACGCCGAAGGCTTTCCCTTCTTGAATCAACCTTGGAACAAGCAGGTTCAAATCTCCTACTAGAAATGGTTTCCGGGGAGCATAGTGACTAGCCAATTGTCCTGGGGCACTGGGATTACTCGAACTGTGTGCCTGAACGGTCACTGATCCTACCACCGCTTCAATTTTGGAAAGGTCAAGCCCTCCCAAGCGATAGATGACCACCTGCTCCCCTTCCATACCCACTATGGTGCTTTCCAATCCTACGGCACATGCCCCGCCGTCAAGAATATAGGGGATCTGTGCCCCTAGCTGTGCGTCCACATGAGCAGCTTGTGTAGGGCTGATGTAGCCAAAGGGGTTGGCACTGGGTGCCGCAAGCGGAAAATTAAGTTGTGCTAGAAGTGACAGAGTCAACGGGTGGTTGGGCACTCGTACCGCCACTCGATCCAATCCTGAAGTGACTAGATCGGGAACACTGGCATTCCGAGGCAACAAGACGGTCAGGGGACCAGGCCAAAAAGCCTCCGCCAATCGCTTTAGTTTTTCTGGAAATGAGGAGACAAATGAATTTACTTGCTCCAAAGAAGCCACATGCAGGATCAAGGGATCAAAGCTGGGGCGATTTTTGGTTTCAAAAATAGAGCTAACCGCCTTTACATCCAACGCATTGCCCGCCAATCCATACACCGTTTCGGTGGGAATAGCGACCAGTTGTCCCTGCTTAAGGTACGAGGCTGCCTGTGGAATATCGGTCCCTACCTGCGCCATTACTTTGCTTCACAAAAGTCCTTGATCCAAGTTTCTGCTTCCTGATAGCCCAAAGAAAGCGCCATCTTCAAATCAGCGCAGCCTTCATTTTTTTGGCCCAAGGCACTCATGCGAGTGACGCCAAGCAGGTAATAGGCTTCCCCGTTTTTTGGATCCAAATTGACCGTGTTCGTCAGGGATTCCATGCCATGGATGGGATCATTCATGCCTAACTTGGCTTTGGCGAGTCGGAAATGTGCTTCTGCATGGTTGGGCTCTGCCTTCACTACGGCTTCAAAATCAAGTAGCGCATCCTCATAAGACTCCATGGTCAGTAAGGTAGTACCCCGATTGAAAAGAATGTCTAATTGACTGGGGTCAAGTGCCGCCGCCAAATTAAAGTCGGCCAATGCTGCCTTGTAGTTGGTCAACTCCATATTGGCATTGCCCCGGTTGAACCAGGGCTTGTAATTGGTCGAATCAATTTTGATGGCCTGATCAAAAAGGGGAATGGCTTCCTTAATTTTTCCTTGCTGAAATAGAGCCACTCCCTTTGCATTCAAGGCGGTAGGCTGGTTTGGGTTTTTCTCCAAGACCTGATCAAATTGGGTAACTGCCTCTGCCCAAGCTTGAGCATCCATTTTCTCCAAACCCACTTTTAGGAGTTCCTCCTCAGTTGGAGCGCAGGCAAGACTACTGAATACAAGAAGGCAAATGATCCAAAGCTGTTTCACAGGAATAAATTTTCAGTAAAGTTACAAATTCGAGCTTAGGAGGTGGCTAGTTTTTGCCGGTATGTATCCGGGATAGCCACTGGTTTCATAGTTGATTTGTCTACCGAAACCAATACACTTTTGCAGGTGGCATAGACTTGCTCCTTTCCCGAGCTGTCCTTTCCTATCAGCACTTGCTCCAAATCAAAAGAAGAATTGCCCAGTCTTGAGCATTTCACCAAAGCTTCCACTTGATCTGTCAAGTGAATGGGGCGAATGTAGTCGATCTCGATTCGACCCACTACGGTACCCACATCCAGGACATCCCAACCAGCTACTTGGTAGAGAAATACTGCCCTTGCGTGCTCAAAATAACTAAAGTAGACTCCATTGTTGACATGGAGGTAGCCATCAATATCAGAAAATCGAAGTTGAATGGGGGTAGTAAATGAAAATTCAGCACGAAGCTGAGGAATTGCAAAGCTGCGCATTAACGTAAAATTTCGGAGGTACTTGTTTTTTCAAGCATTCGCAAGATGGAGGGATTGTAGCCGATAAGATCAATGACGGCATCAAAGGTAACCCAGGCTAGGGAGATGCTTTCGTCACTTCGGACCAAGGGCTCTTGGATATCAGCTTCAATTAGGTAGCGAACATCAAAATGAAAATGCTCTGCCACATGAGGCCGTTCGGGAATAATGTGCTTATCCAAATCAAAAATAGCCGTATCTACAAATTGTAGGGAGGTCAGGCCACTTTCTTCTCGAGCCTCTTGCAACGCTACTTCCAGGAGATTTTCGTTCCCATCGGCATGTCCTCCCAGCTGCAGCCATCGACCCAACTTGCGGTGAAGAGTCAGCAGGGTATGCGTTCGCTCTTTATTGACAATCCAAGCAGAAGCCGTAAAATGCCCAGCAGTTCGTTCTCTTGAATAAGCCAGTGGGTCTTCCGTCAAGGCTAGGAAGTCGGGTACAAACTGATTTTCTTCTTCGTAAGGACTGCGGTAAGCACTCAACTGAGCTTGTAGGGTAATTCTATCCATGTTTAGGGTCTTTCAAATAACCGATCCATCAATTCATCAAAGGGTTTGGCATCGTA
>CAYNIK010000206.1:0-2970 GCA_964397145.1 uncultured Limnohabitans sp. | reverse complement strand
TTTGCCAAAATACTAAAATTTCTAATGGCTACCTATACAACGGAAATTGCATCAGATAAGTTGATCAGTGACAATCCCATTCATCAACGTTTATTGAAAGCCTATATTGCTGCCAAACCATGGATCTCCGGTAATCTGCTTGAGATCGGCTGTGGTGAAGGTCGCGGAGTAGAGGAATTATTACCTCATGCAGACCAGTACTTAGGCTTGGATAAAATTGGCGAAGTGATTCAAACCTTGCAAAAAAAATATCCAGGCGTAGCATTCAAACAAGCCGTGATCCCGCCCTTTGATGGAATTGCGGATAACACCTACGATACCATTGTGAGTTTTCAAGTGATCGAACACATTCCTAACGATCGACTATTTCTCCAAGAAATCTACCGAATGCTGAAGCCAGGTGGGAAAGCCATTATTTCTACACCAAACAATACCCATACACTTTCTCGAAATCCTTGGCATGAGCGGGAATATGTGCCGCAGCAACTCATAGATTTGGCTAAACCTATTTTTGATCGGGTTGAAGCCAAAGGAATAGGAGGAAATGAGAAGGTCTGGGCCTATCACGATGCCAACCGCAAGTCGGTCCAGAAGATCATGCGGTTTGATGTACTCGATTTACAGCATAAATTGCCTAATTCCGTTCTGAGATGGCCTTACGAGATTCTGAATCGAATCAACCGAAATCGACTGCATCGTACAGAGGGGGCTTCGGTAGTGGCAATTTCCCATGAAGACTACTTGGTGGTCGAAGACCCTAAGGATGGGCTAGATTTATTTTATATCCTTTGGAAGAAGTAGATCGTCGACAGACGACTGTCCACAGTCCACTGCTCACTTAACTTTAACTTCAATACTTATTCCTACCGTAATTGGCAAAATAGCGGCTTACAAAAACAAAATTGAAATCCATCAAAAAAGGCCAGCAGAACTAATTCTGCTGGCCTTTTTTTAAAATCTCACTTCAGGACTATTTGGCAAGGTAAATCGGATTGAAGTTCAATTTACTGCGCCGTGGACTGTTGTCTGTTAGCCGTGAACCCTTTTGTTCAATTACCTTCTTCTTATGGTACTGGGTTCCTCACTTTCCTTCCCAATGAGGCTTTCCAAACGCTTTTTCAGGTCCAGCGCTTTTTCTTGGTAGCCACGTTCTTCCAGTAGTGGAATAAAATACTTGATCATTTCAATGGAAACGAGCAATTCTCTGTCATAACCTAAATCATTCTTGGTGTAGTAAGTAATCATGTCCAAGGAACGCTTAGAGATCTTGTCTACAATATCCAAGGCTTTTTCATCTTCACCCACTTCAAAAAACAAGGGAACAGATTGGCCGCTACTTAGATCATAAGGCACGGCCTTGTCTGGAATCGTAGCCAATCCAAAATTGAGAAGCTTGGCAGCATCTTCCATTCGATTTTCATCTAAAAGTGCTAAGGCAATGGAATTAAGCGCACTGCGATGGTTTGAAGTAAATCTTCGGTACTCTTCATCCAAGTATACGTTTGGATCATTCATGCCTCTAAAGGCAAAGTTTTCCATGTAATTCTTCAAGGCCAAATCCGTGTTGACCAACTCCTCACGAAGTGTATCTGGCTTACGGATAGGTAGCAATCGGTAGGTTAATCCCTCCATGACCACGTGCTCACTGATATTGAGTCCCAAGGTCGATAGGGAGGTGTTGTTGAAATAGATTGGTCGCTCCCAATTGTTGCTCACAATCAAATCCAATAACATCAAGGTGCCTTTGGTGACATAATTCCCACTTACTTGTAGATTCATTTGCGGAACAAAGAGATCTTTAAATTTAGCAGGAACGATTTCATCATTTGCCAAGAAGCTGCTGTCTACGTCCAAAATCAAATTACGGGAAGGTACCATGTTGATCACAGTTTTTCCTGAGGTTTTCATTTGGAGTAATTCGGAGCCGCTATTGATTAAGTTGAGGTACTCACGTGCTGAAATGGCATTCAATCCCTCTTTTTCCATGACATACAGCACGTCATTGGTGCCTTTTTGATAGCGCTGTGGTTCGAGTGAGAAAGGAAGTGCTTTGGATTCATTGACCTCTCTGGTCATCTGCTCTACGTACCAGTCTGTATCGAAGTAGCTCAATACCACTACCCGGACATCCGTTCGGAAGTTTTCTACCTCCTGTACATACCAGAGTGGGAAGGTGTCGTTGTCTCCACCTGTAAATAGAATGGCATTGGGTGCACATGACGCCAAGAAATTACGCGCTGCATCCACAGAGAAATACCTGCCCTTACGGTTGTGATCGTCCCAGTTTTCGGAAGCCATCAAGCCTGCAATGGGCAAGGTTATCAGGGTGGCAGCCAATCCTGCTGTAGCTAGGTTTTTGGTAAACTTGTTTAGTCCATGCGCTAGGGCTAAGGCTCCTAGACCAATCCAAATCGCAAAGGCATAAAAGCTACCTACATAGATGTAATCTCGTTCTCTAGGTTCGATGGGAGGGGAGTTGAGGTAGAGTACCAGCACCACACCCATCATCAAGAAGAGCATCAAATTCACATAAAAGTACTTCTGGTCTTTCTTTGCTTGAAAGAAAAAGCCAACTAACCCTAAGATCAAGGGCAGCATGAGGTAATTGTTGTGTGCTTTATTTTCCTTGATGTAATCCGGGAAGTTGTCCGATAGGGCATCCCCAAGGCCTATCCAATTCGCATCTGAAAAGTCACTTTCTCGACCAGAGAAATTCCACAGGAAGTAGCGCCAGTACATGTGACCGAGCTGGTGGCTAAACATGAAATACAAGTTGTCCCCAAAAGTAGGTTCTTGCCCTTCCTTCAAACCCAGTTTGGAACGATAAATCCGCTTATGGCTTTCTTGGGTGGAATAAATACGAGGTAGAATGGTTGTTTTTTCAGGGTCGTAGGTATTCTTTAAATCATAGTCTACAATCTCATAGGAATTTTTCCCCTTCATGTAGATCGGATCACCTTCTTCTTGATC
>CAYNIK010000205.1:0-2975 GCA_964397145.1 uncultured Limnohabitans sp. | reverse complement strand
AGGAGCATTTTATCTCCAATCTGGTACGGCAAAAATTAATCGTGGCCATTGATGGGCAGATCCCACAGCGGGGAGGCAAGAAGTTTTTGCTTTTCTTACCTGAAGGAGAACTGCACGAGATTTCCATCCTTTTTGCGAGCTACTTGATCAAATCCAAGGGACATAAAGTGATCTATTTGGGGCAAAGCACTCCCAATGACGACTTACTCGCTGTTTACAAACTACACCAGCCGGAGTACCTATTGACCGTAATCACCACCTCTCCCTCTTCGGAATACGTGCAAGAATACATCAATGCGCTTTCTGATCGATTTGCCAATGCTCAAATCTTAGTTACTGGTTACCAAGTGCTCGGACAGGATCTCAACTTTCCTGAAAATGTAAACCAAATGAGCTACATCCGAGACATCAAAGACTTGCTTGAGGAACTCGATCCTGTGTTTCAAGAGAAATAGTTAAACAAAATTGTTTAATCCTTAAACAAACTCGTTTTTAAAAAAAGGGCCTTTATTTAATATAAAGGCCTTTTTTATGTTAAATCATGTAGGCTTTTCGTTTTCTGTTTAATCTTTTTTATTTTTTATTCCACAAAAAGCTTGGATTTTGTTTAATCGTTACTAGATTTGATTAAACAAAACGCCATCAGCATGACTACTCTAGAATTTAGCTACTCCTTACAAAAGCTTTCTAGTTCCTTGAAGCCATTTGCCATGAAGCTTACCCGTGATGTGGACGATGCCAACGACCTCTTGCAGGACACGATGGTAAAGGCCTTCACCAACAAGGATAAATTCACAGAGGGAACCAACCTGAAGGCATGGTTGTATACGATCATGAAAAACACCTTCATTACCAACTACCAACGGATGGTAAGAAGAGGTACCTTTGTAGATACCACGGACAATTTGCATTACATCAACTCAAGTGATGCGTTAATTGACAATGGCGTTTTTGGAAATTTCACGATGGATGACATTCAACAGGCCATCCAAAAGTTGGACGAGGTGTACCGGACTCCCTTCCTCATGCATTTTAGAGGGTTCAAGTACCATGAAATTGCTGATAAGCTTCAAATTCCTATTGGTACTGTAAAAAATAGAATCCATATTGCTCGCAAGCTATTGAAAGAAGACCTAATGGTCTACAAGCACAAAAATTAATTCTATGTCAAAAAAACATGTGGTAGTCATTGGATCCGGATTTGCCGGGCTTTCCGCAGCTACCCACCTGGCAGATAAGGGTAACTGCACCGTTACCCTACTTGAAAAAAATGATTCCCCTGGTGGAAGAGCTAGAAAGTTCGAGCACCAGGGGTTTGTTTTTGATATGGGCCCCAGCTGGTACTGGATGCCCGATGTATTTGAAACTTATTTTGCCCACTTCGGGAAAAAGCCAGCCGACTATTACGACTTGATCCGCCTGGATCCTTCCTATGCAGTCATTTATGGGGAGCAAGATGTCCTGGATATCCCTGCCAACATGGACGAATTTAAAGCCATGCTGGAAGGCATCGAGCCAGGAGCAGCTGCCAATCTGGATAAATTCCTTGCTCAGGCCAAGTACAAGTACGAAGTCGGCATTCACGACCTCGTGCATCGCCCAAGTAGGTCTCTTTTCGAGTTTGCCTCCCCACGTCTACTGCTTGACATGATCCGGATGGACATTTTCCAGTCCATGTCCAAACATGTACGCAGCTACTTTTCACACGACAAGATCGTTCGCCTCATGGAGTTTCCCGTGCTTTTCCTCGGGGAAACGGCCAATAATATCCCTGCGCTGTACAGCTTGATGAACTATGCAGACATTGCCCTAGGAACTTGGTACCCCAAAAAAGGCATGCACGAGATCATCAAAGGAATGGTGGCTTTGGCGGAAGAAAAAGGGGTACAGTTCAAATACAATGCTGAAGTCGACAAAATTGAAGTGGCCAATGGCACCGCAAAAAGTCTACTCCTTCGTTCCGGCGAGCGTATCCAGGCAGACATTATCGTAGCAGGAGCAGATTACCACCACGTGGACAAGCACCTACTCGATCCCGCCTACAGCAACTACACAGAAGATTACTGGAATACGCGCGTCATGGCTCCTTCGAGCTTGCTCTTTTACCTTGGGGTAAACAAGCGCTTGAAAAACCTACGTCACCACAACCTGTTTTTTGATGAGCCGCTAGGTCCGCATGCCGATGCGATTTACACGAATCCAAGGTGGCCGGAAAAACCCCTTTTCTATGCCTCTGTCCCTTCCATCACGGATCCTACGGTAGCTCCTGAAGGCATGGAAAATCTCTTTTTGCTGGTGCCGCTTGCGCCAGATTTGGAAGACACGGAAGAGATGCGCGAAAAGTACTTCCACATGATCCTAGATCGCTTGGAAAAAATCACCGGCCAAGAAATCCGTTCGCACATCGTCTACAAACGATCCTACGCACACAACGATTTCAAGTCGGACTACCATGCCTTCAAGGGCAATGCCTACGGATTGGCAAACACGCTGATGCAAACGGCCATATTGAAGCCAAGTCTCAAAAGTAAAAAAGTGAGCAACCTGTACTACACGGGTCAATTGACTGTCCCTGGACCGGGTGTACCTCCTTCCCTAATCTCCGGGCACGTAGTGGCAAAAGAGGTGATGAAAGAAAACAATTTGTAAACAAAAAGGTATATTACGTACATGGATGCCATTTCCCTATATGACCAAACTACCTTAGAGTGCAGCAAGCTGATCACCCAGCGCTACAGTACTAGTTTTACTTTGGGCATCAAAACCTTAGCAAAAAAATTTCATCTCCCAATCTATGCCATCTATGGCTTTGTGCGCTATGCAGATGAAATCGTCGATACCTTCCACGATCAGGACAAAAAAGCCTTACTCGATCGGTTTAAAAAAGACACCTACGAAGCCATTGAAGCCAAAATTTCTTTGAATCCGGTGCTTCATGCTTTCCAGCTTATTGTCAATCAATACCAAATCGACCT
>CAYNIK010000204.1:0-2982 GCA_964397145.1 uncultured Limnohabitans sp. | reverse complement strand
TGAATAAAGATTTTTGCTTTCTCAATTACTTTTTCTTTAGTTACTGCAGCAGGTACTTGGGCCAAGGGAATGTGGCCAGTAACCAATCCCACTCGAAGGTCTTCACCTACGAGCATCATCAATCCAGATTTGCTTCCTGTGGCCTCAATGAGGTACTCGGTGTGTCCAACAAATGGTTGGGCCTCAGAATTGATATTGCCTTTGGATAAGGGAGCAGTTACTAATCCCTGAATTTTGCCAGTTTTCAAATCTTCTACAGCAGCAGCAAAAGCAGCAAAAGCCAGTTTCCCAGCTTCTTGGGTTTCTACTCCTGGAATAATTTCAGGGCATTCTTCCTGGCAATTGATGACATTGACTTTTCGATGCTGGATTTCATCGATAGCGCGTACCTGAGTAAAGTGAAAGTCCTCAAGATTCAATACCTTTTTGTAGTGGGACAAGGCTTTGCCATGACCATAAATCAAAGGGGTGAAATTGGCATATACACGTGCATCGGAAAGCGCTTTGAGAATAACCTCCGGGCCAATTCCATTGATATCTCCAATACTAATTCCAAGAATGGGTCTTTGTTTCTTTGTTTGCATGGCTTACATAGTGCAGGGGCGCGAAATAAAATTCCGTGCCGTCTGGGAATAATCCCTTAATTTTAGGACGGCAATTTACAAAAAAAAACCAGAGGGTTACGATGGAAAAGGTCAAACCTAAAAAGCATCTTGGTCAACATTTTTTGATTGATCTTAGCATCGCAGAGCGAATAGCTGAGGCAGTAACTGGTCATGCTGGTGTTTGTAAAGTGCTGGAAATAGGCCCTGGAATGGGTGTTTTGACTGATTTTTTGGTCAAAGGAAGTTTGGAGGTACACCTCATTGAGATCGACCGAGAGAGTATCGCCTATTTGCATCAAAAGTATCCTGAATTGAAGGACCGGATTCTCGAGGGTGATTTCCTAAAATTTGATTTAGCTGCTGCTTTTCCGGCTCCCATTGCGATTGCAGGTAATTTTCCATACAATATTTCCTCTCAGATCTTTTTTAAGGTCTTGGAACATAAGAATCAAGTGACTGAGGTAGTTTGCATGCTTCAGAAGGAAGTGGCGCGACGAATCGCTTCGCCAAAGGGAAGCAAGGAGTATGGAATCCTTTCGGTTTTGCTACAAGCCTGGTACGACATTGAGTACCTATTTTCGGTTCCTCCAGGGGTGTTTAATCCTCCTCCGAAAGTGAATTCTGGTGTGATTCGATTGACTAGAAATAAGGTTCAACAACTAGATTGCAACGAAAAACTTTTTCAGCAAGTGGTTAAAGGAGGTTTTGGAAATCGCAGAAAAACGCTTCGTAATTCCTTAAAATCCTTCCAACTTAGTGAAGAGTTTAAGGCTAATCCCATTTTGGATAAGCGTGCAGAGCAATTGGATGTAGCGGATTTTGTATTTTTGACCCAACAAATCGAAAAAGGTCGTGGAGCCAATTAAAAAATTTGAGCTTTCGAAAGAGTATCTGGAGCGTCTCCAAATGGGGATAGAAGCTTCCGATACCGCCTATATTTTAGAGTCCTTGGATGGGGTCAATGTGGCGGATATTGCCGCGATTCTGGATGAGTTGGAAACTTCAGAATCCTTATATGTCCTCCGCTTGGTTGAAAGTCAACTGGCAGCAGATACCTTAATTGAACTTTCAGATACCACCCTTGATAAAATCCTTCAAGAGTTAGAAACGAAAGAAATAGCCTCTTGGATCGAGTTGATGGATTCCGATGATGGAGCAGATATTTTAAACTTTTTTTCCGAAAAAGAACGAGAAGAGGTCATTTCTGAAATTGATGATCGACTCAAATTGGAGCAAATCCTTGAATTGCTGCGATACGAGCAGGATACCGCAGGGGGGATTATGGCGAAGGAATTTATTCGGGCCAATAAAAACTGGAATGTAGTTCAGACCATCAACGAGATTCGGAGACAAGCAGAAAATGTGGAGAAGATTTACTCCATCTATGTGGTCAATAACAAGCAACAGTTACTGGGGCGCGTATCGTTGAAAAAGATCATTCTTACTGCTGCGGAAACAAAAATCGAAGACATTATCGATGAAAATATCATCTCGGTTCCGGTGTACATGGACCAGGAGGAAGTAGCTACGTTGATGCGAAAGTATGACTTGGAATCTGTTCCTGTGGTCAATGCCAAAAATAAGTTGGTAGGTCGAATCACGGTCGATGATATTTTGGACGTAGTCCAAGAGGAGGCGGATGAAGATATCCAAGCAATGGCCGGGGTGTCTGCGGACATCGAAGAATCGGATTCGGTTTTTACGATTTCCAGAGCCCGTCTTCCTTGGTTGCTCATTGGCGTGATTGGTGGATTGCTAGGAGCCAAGTTGATTGGATTTTTTGAAGGGGGACTTTCGAAGTACCTCGCGCTTGCTTCTTTCATTCCGTTGGTAGCTGCAACAGGTGGGAATGTGGGTATTCAAGCTTCTTCCCTAATCGTGCAATCTTTGGCATCCAAATCTGCATTTGACGACACTCCTTGGCAACGTTTTTTTAAAGGATTTTTGGTCGCTTTGCTCAATGGCTTTGTTTTGGGATGCTTTGTGTTTTTGGTGGTTTATTTTCTTTATGGATTTGAGCCCTTGTTTGGCATAACGGTTGGCTTTGCACTATTCTGTGTGGTGCTACTCTCTTCCTTTATGGGGACTGTCACTCCCTTGGTATTGCATCGTTTTGGTATCAATCCAGCGATTGCTTCTGGACCATTTATTACCACTACCAATGACTTGCTAGGGCTAGCCGTTTACTTTGGGGTAGCCATGTTGTTGCTGAATCTCTGAGGATGAAGATATTGCTAGTAGATGAGATGCACGAGAGCATCTTGGGATTGTTGCAAAAGGCCGGGTTTCATACAGACTATGCTCCAAAAATCACTAGAGCCGAACTTTTTGAACAAATCGGAGCTTACGAAGGCATCATCATTCGCTCAAAAACCCC
>CAYNIK010000203.1:0-3004 GCA_964397145.1 uncultured Limnohabitans sp. | reverse complement strand
CCTTGCTTGTCAATTTTACCTAAGTTGTAGTCGTCCCACAATTGGTAGTTGACCGTATGAAAAGAGGAGAAAAACTGCTCGAAGGTGGGGATGCCCAGGTCTTGCAAGGCATAGAATTGGTAAAGTTCCGAGAGGGATTCGCGTACATTTCGATCGTAGTCCCATAGTGTATGGTCTAAATCGAAGAATAAGTGCTGGTAGGTTTTCAAGAAAAATTAGCGTCTGTACTGGTTATTTTCAATCTTGTTACTGGCCAGTTCTCGGTTGGATTTCAAGATTTCGTAAGTCTCCTGGTCTTTGGTCAGGTTTGCGTCTTTTTGAATCAGTTTAAAAATCTGTTGCAGGATTTCGAGGTATTCTTCCAGGATGTAGTAAAACATCCATTGGTCTACCCTTCTGCTTCCAAGAAGGCCGGCATTCTTTAAGTAAATCAAGTGACGGCTAGTTTTTGTTTGTGTAAAGTCCAAAATAAGTTCTAGGTCTGAGATGCTCAATTCCTTATTCTGCATCAACAAATGCAGGATACGCACGCGCGGCTCTTCCGAAAGTGCTTTAAAAATTCGCAAACCATAGTTTAAACTGATATTTTTGAGTCTCATTAGTAAGTTTTAACTTCTGGAACGAGGTGAAACGAAAATAATCGCTGAAATTGTCTTTAAATTCTTAAGAAGTCCAAGATCTGCACCGCTTTGAATTCAATATTCGTGAAAATAACCCATTTATACGCGCTTATTCTGTTGGCTGGATTTTTTTTCTGCAGCCAAGATCTTGTGGCTCAAGATAAGCAGGAAAAAAAAGTCATTCAACTTTCTGGGATTGTTCTCAATGCCGATAGTACGGATGCGGTCCCTGGTGTGAATATTTATGTGCCAAAAAAGGGGAGAGGGACAGTTTCTGGGCGATTTGGTTACTTTTCAATGCCCGTCTTGGAGGGAGATACCATCGTCTTTACGTTTATTGGATTGAAGAAACAGAGTTTTACTGTTCCTGAGAAAATGGACAAGGATCGTATTTCTTTGATCCTGACCATGGAAGTCGATGAGATTGCTTTGGCTGAAATCGAAGTCATGCCTTATCCTACGGAGGATGAATTTAAGCAAGCGGTAATCGCCATGTCCGTGGTGGATCCTATGTCGATCAGCCGTACGAACATGCGACCAGAGATGCTCCTTCGCTGGGCAGAATCCATGCCAGCCTCCGGAGGGGAGAATTTTCGAGCCTTCCAGGAAGCCCAGATGCTCCAAAATCAAGATATTTACGGTCCTAGACCTTTACGAATTTTGGACCCATTTGCTTGGTCTCAATTCATTCGATCCATCAAACGAGGCGATTTCAAAAGCAAGTAAGGCGGGGCACTCTAGTTTTTCTGCGATTATTCAATAAATCCTTTCTAAACATTTGGTCGGATTTATTTAAAAGAATATCTTTGTGCCTCATTTCAGAAAAGCAACATTAAAACTAGCGATAGCATGAAAAGCGATATTCATCCAAACTACAGAGACGTGGTATTTTACGACACCTCTAGTGAGTTTAAGTTTTTGACGAAGTCTACCATCGAAACCAACGAAACTATCGTATGGACAGATGGCAACACCTACCCTGTGTACAAGATTGAAGTGAGCTCTGAGTCTCACCCATTCTACACCGGTAAGAAAATGTTGTTGGATACCGCAGGTCGTGTGGAGAAATTCAACAAGCGTTACGCCAAAAAGTAATTTGGACTTTCGTTGGTCGAAAAAGTCTCCCGGAGCAAAGATTCCGGGAGACTTTTTTATTTTTGTTCCATGAAGCATCTTCTACTGTTTGACGATCCTGCCATTCGCGGATCTTTACTTCCCTTCACTTTTACTCGGCCCATCGCCGACCTTCGGGTAGGAATTTTGAAAGTTTCTGAGAAATGGGAAAAATACAGCGGAGCATCCATATCCTACTGGACGCAGGACTACTTGCAAAAATCATTTCCACGAACAGAAGCGCAGGCAATCGCGATCAATGGTTCCTGGTTGCCAGATGCGAATTCCTGGCAGCAAATCGCTGCTTTGAAGGAAGATGAGGCCTTGTTTTTTGGAAAAACCTTGTTGGCTACCACCTGTGGACCGGAGGAGAAAAGCTTGGCGTTTGCTGCTGAAAAGAAAATCATTCCATTGGAGCAGGACCCTGTTCTCCTCCAGAAAACCTGGCATATCTTCCAATTCAATGCGGCTGAAATCCGAAAGGACTTTAACCTGCTTACTGCCGGAAGAACTTCCCAGCCCATGCTAGATTCCCACACCCGTTGCTATGGGGAGCACCAAATCTTTATTGAAGAGGGGGCGCAGGTTCGTGCAGCGGTGCTCAATGCCGAAGCAGGCCCGATTTATTTGGGAAAAAATACAGAGGTACAGGAAGGTGCCTTGATTCGAGGGCCCTTTGCGCTTTGTGAAGGATCCACGGTCAATATGGGGGCAAAGCTGCGTGGTGACACCACCATTGGCCCCTTTTCCAAGGTAGGCGGAGAGGTGTCCAATTCCGTTATCTTGGGCTATTCCAACAAAGGGCACGATGGTTTTTTAGGAAATTCGGTAATTGGAGAGTGGTGCAACCTAGGCGCAGATACAAATACCTCCAACCTCAAGAATAACTATGCGCAGGTCAAACTTTGGGATTACACCAAAGGAGGCTTTGCCAATACAGGACTGCAATTTTGCGGCTTGATGATGGGGGACCACAGCAAGTGCGGCATCAATACCATGTTTAATACGGGTACCGTAATTGGGGTTGGGGCAAACGTATTTGGGGATGGTTATCCACGAAACTTCATTCCTTCCTTCTCCTGGGGCGGAGCAGCAGGATTTTCTACATTTACCCCTCCTAAGTTCCACGAAACTGCCGAGGCTGTATATGCCCGAAGAGGGAAAGTATGGGGTGCTTCTGAAAAAGAAATATTGGATAAGGTTTTTGAATTGACCAAAAGCTACAGAATTTGGGATAAAACTTCCTGACCCACCGCACCATGCAGTTTGCA
>CAYNIK010000202.1:0-3009 GCA_964397145.1 uncultured Limnohabitans sp. | reverse complement strand
ATGGAATTGAACAGTAAAAGTAAACGATTATCCCCTAATTTTTGACTTATGCAATCTGGAGACAGGTTTGATAAATAAATAGGGGCCACTGCTAGTTTGGATAGGAGGCATCGAATCGGGAGAATGTCCATCGTATATTGGAAGAAATGCCTCGTTTTTTGTTTCTTTGTTTCATCAAATTTTTAATCACCCCCTCCTCCATGGGAAAGTTGCAGCATAGCCTTCATCTTTTTGCTTTACTCTTGTTCCTCGGGCTAGCTTCCTGTGTGGAATCCGTTGAAAATCAAGTGCAAATCTATTCAAACAACTTTTCCAAATTAGATTTGGCCAACTTTGAAAATGGACGCTTGCTAATTTGGAGAAACGATACGATTGCGGGTTGGTACAACAACGAAGAAGTAGCCGTGACCTTATACGATTTGCCTAAGCATAACTACTTAAAGTTATCCGTGGAACTTTTGATTCACGACAGCTGGGATGGCAATCGGGACGATGGCGTGTCGGGACCAGATTACTGGTTTATGGGAATCGATAGTGTAGATGTAGTCCGAACCACCTTTTCCAATACCCCTTGTGAATCCAATTTTTGTTTGTATCAATCTTTTCCCAACGATTTTTTCAGACAAAATCGCCCCAAATCTGGTGCAATAGAAACCAATATGCCGGGCTTGTGTCTATTTGGTACTACAGCTAACTACACGACTCGCTATCGGGTCGAGAAGTTGATTGAACATACGCAAACGGACTCCATTCGATTTCATATGCGGGATGAACTCATGCAAACGAATAGTCCATGGCCCAAGTGTGACGAGTCCTGGTCGATTGCAAAAGTTTCCATTTTAGCCATCCAAACCAACTCCTGATGCGACTACGGATACTTCTAGCGGCGATTGGATTGTTTGGGATGTTGGCATTCAGTCAGGTGAGTGTAGCCCAAAGTATTGCTGTGGGTGCACCCTCCATGGAAGACTACCTGCGTAGACTGCAGTTGACTGGAAAGGTGGATTCGGCTTCCTCATTTATGATTCGCCCGCTGATTCCAACAGCGGCTTTTGGTCTGGCACATGGCTTTGATTTGGATGGAGGCTTGGTGAATTTGGATTCTTCCACCTACCACCATCGCCTCGGGAAGCACGGCAAATTTTTACTTCTACCCGCCCTTTACAAAAGCCAATACACCTCCAACTATCCCTTTGCTACCAACGATGGCGCCATGATTCCTAATCGTGGATTGCAACAAGTCTTTAGTCTTGGGGCATTTGTGGAATGGTGGAAATTCAGTTTGCAGGTTCAGCCCGAACTCGTAATGGCTCAAAACAAGGAATTTATCGGCTTTCCGATTGAGCAGCAGGCGACCATCTTATTTTACTACGAATACCTCAACCGCATCGACATGCCGGAGCGCTTTGGGGAGCGATCCTATCAGAAACTGTTTCCAGGTCAGTCTAGTTTCCGCTTAAACTTAGATGCCATTTCCCTGGGGGTATCCACAGAGAACTTGTGGTGGGGTCCAGGAAAACGAAATTCCCTGCTGATGGGAAATTCTGCCCCAGGATTTCTCCACTTTACGATGAACACGCGGAGACCTATTAAATCCTTCATCGGTTCTTTCGAAGGGCAAGTGATGACTGGAAAGCTTGAAGCTTCTAATTTTCTCCCTCCCCATTCCGACTACAGCATTCAGCAAAATACGGTCTACATTCCAAAGCAGGAAGATGGAGATCGTCAGCTCTCTGGGCTAGTATTAACCTACCAACCTAAATGGGTGCCTGGGTTATTTTTTGGCTACGGCTCGACCAATAACGTCTACCGATCCGATATTTCTATGCTTGAGGATGTGCTTCCCGTATTCAATGGGCGCAAGAAAAATCAGCAGGTCCAAGACACTATCCAATCCAAGCGACAGCAGTTTAGTACTGGATTTTTCCGTTGGATAGATCCCAAAGGGCGTTTTGAGTTTTATGGGGAATTTGGAACTCGTGACAACGACCGCCCTTTCATTGATTTCATCACGACGCCAGAATCAGGAAGAGCATTTACCTTTGGATTTACGCATCTCATGGATTTGAAAAAGGAAAACAGATTTTTGGAGCTGAGTTCCGAAATGACTTTTTCTGGACAAACTATCCGAGAAGATATCCGACAGCTACGCACCTGGTACATTCATGATCATGTGCGGCATGGCTACACCCATCGAGGGCAAATGCTTGGGTTAGGGAATGGACCTGCCAGCAACCAGATTTTTGCAGGCATAGCCTGGGTAGAGGGTAGAAAAAAAATAGGAATCGAGCTGGAGCGTATCGAGTACAACAATGATTTTTACTACTACCGTTACGAGGAAGTGAAGGATTTTCGGAACAAATATGTGGACCTGGTCTTCTCGCTCGTGCCAGAATGGAAATTCGGAAATGTCCTCGTTGCGGGCAAATTCCAATACGTAAATACGTTGAACTACAAGTGGTACCTGGAAAACAAACCAGAAAAATGGTTTATCCCAGGCTATGACCGCACTAATTTTGTGGGGCAACTCTCAGTTACCTACCTCTTTCGCTAACCTTTACCCCTACTAGTCATGATTGCTACAAAAAACATGGTCGTCGCTGTTTCCTACACCCTGATGGTGGATGATGGGGAAACAGGCATGCGTTGGTATGAGACTGTGACTGATGCCGATCCATTTTACTTCCTTTTTGGGCACCACAACTTACTTCCAGTTCTGGAGCAAGCCTTGGAGGGGAAGTCAGCAGGGGATTCTTTTTCGGTATTTATTGGCTTTGAAGATGGCTATGGAGATTACGATGATTCAAAAAAAGTCATCATCCCCAAAGCTAATTTTAAAGAAGAGGGCAAAAAAAATAGAGACTTACTCCGAGTTGGAAACGTCATCCCCATGCAGGATGACAAGGGCAACCATCTCCGAGGCGAGGTGCTCAAGGTCGATTACATGGGGGTACACTTGGATTTCAACTCCCCCTTGGCAGGATTAGATCTTCAATTTGACGGAAAAAT
>CAYNIK010000201.1:0-3010 GCA_964397145.1 uncultured Limnohabitans sp. | reverse complement strand
CACTGACCGTAGAAGGCAAAGCGCCGAGGTAACTGATCCCCAAGGCAAAATTTGGATCCAATTCAGGAAAAAAGGAAACCAGCGCCATCACTAGCAAGGGAAAGCCCAAAAAGGTGGTTAGCTGTACCAAAGCATGCAATTTCCAATTGCTCAACCCTGATCGAAGCTGATTAGGATCTAACTTCAGCCCATAAAAAAAGAAGAGCAAGGCAATACCTACTTGAATAAACGGCTTCCAAGGAATATTGGATTCTGAGGAACCGAATTCTGGCAAAAGGGCTGCCATCCCTATGGCTGCAAAAATCCCTAGCAAAAATCCATTGAGGCCGACACGAGCCAGCAGTGAAGCCAGTTTGGTTTTCATTTGCTCAGAAGCCGTTTGAAATTGTCGCAGAAAATAGCTGTAGCAATGGCCACATTCAGTGATTCTGCTCCACCAAAACTAGGTATGGTAACTTTACTGCTCACCCATTTTTCTACTTCCTTAGATATGCCTTGGGATTCATTTCCCAATAGTAGGACACCCGGTTTTGGGTCGGATAGTTGATGAATGGAGGCTCCCTCTAAAAAGGCGCCATAGACAGGCAATTTCCAATTTTGAAATGCTTCAGCCAGTTCCCCATAGTAAAACTGCACGCGGGTAAAGGATCCCATGGAGGATTGAATCACCTTGGGGTTGTAAAAGTCCGCTGTATGAGGAGAAAAAATCAATTTCCGGATGCCGTACCAATCCGCAATACGGATAATCGTTCCTAAGTTGCCCGGATCTCTCACCTCATCCAAAGCGAGGATAAGTTCTTCTTTACCAGGGATAAAGGCTTCGTTTGATTTCATGTGCACCACTGCCAGGGCAGCATCATTACTCTGGTATTGCCCTACCTGTTCGAGCTGATTGGGAGTCACCTCCAATACTTCCACGCCAGACCTTTGTACTAAGGAGGCATACTTGCTCTCAAACCCTTGAGTGACCAGAAGCAAATCCAACTTAAAATCGGATTGAAGCACTTCAACCACACTTTTCTCACCTTCCACAAAGAATTTGCCCGACTCAGTGCGGTATTTTTTTTGATGTAAGGATTTTATAAACTTAACCGTATTTTTGCTTAGCATTCCTCCTCCAATTCGAACTTGAAATCTTTCAAATATATACTTTTTATCAATCTACTCTGGTTTTGCCAAGGCTGCTCTTTGACCAGAAATTTGGAAGAGGGTACCTATGTGGTCTATGAGAATGAGTTGGTCGGAATAAAACAAGCCGATCCCGACGCGCTTACCCAACTTATAGAGCAAGAACCCAATACTCGTTTTTTTGGCACCTCTCTAGGCGTCATGCTCTACAGATTTGGAAATCAATTCTACGACAGCAGTAAAGTGGCCGCCAAACGGGAGGTAACAAGCGATCGGCTACTCGCACTTCAGTCGACTAAAGATTCTGTAGGCACTGAATTGAGCTACAAGCGAAAGGAGGAGAAGCTAAAACTTCGTCTTGAAAGCTTAGACAAAAAATTAGAATTCGGAAATACACTCATGCGTACAGGAAATCCTGTCGTACTGTTAGACAGCAGCCTTGTGGAGAAGTCTAGAAAAAACATGAAAGGCTACCTGATCAACCATGGCTTTTTTGATGCAGATGTCACCTTCAATGTGGCCTTAAAAAATAAAAAGGCAGTGATCTCGTATGCAATTGAAGAAAAGGAGGCCTACATCCTAGATTCTGTTTTTACACGTACTGATAATCCTGAAATTCAACGTTTGCTAGCTGATTTTTCTTCCAATTCCTTTTTAAAAAAAGGACAGATTTACAACCAAGACAACATTGGGGCAGAGCGAAATCGACTGGAAGAACTCTTGAAAAACAAGGGCTACTACATGTTCTCCAAGTCTTATGTGAATTACATTGCCTATCAGGACACTGCTGCAAAGTCCATTCGATTGGAACAAGTAATTCAAAAGCCCACATTTACGGAAAGTCACCAAGTCTACACCTTGGATACCATCCGATTACGAATCAATCCACCTACCGATGAGTTTGCGGATCGACAAATTCAAACCCAGTATCAAGGGATTGATTTTTCCTTTTACAGAGATCGCTATTCCCCTAAAATTCTGGCATCCCGTATTCAGTTGCAAAAGGGAAAGCCTTACAGCAGAACCGATGCCCTAGAAACACAACGACTGATCAATAGTCTGGATCTTTTCCGTTTTGTGAACATCACCTTCGATACGCTGGGTACTTCCTTGACTGCTCAGATTTTCACGCAGCCCAACCAGAAATACCAACTGACTAATCAGCTGGGGATGACCATCACCGAACAACTTCCTGGGCCTTTCTTCAGCACGGCTTTACGAAATCGAAATTTCTTCCGAGCCGGGGAACTTCTAGAACTCAATTTTCGAGCGGGTCTTGAAGGGGTTGCATCAGCCACAGGTCAAGGTGTGTACCAGAGCAGTGAAATTAATACCTCCTTGTCCGTAATTTTTCCTAGGTTCTTAATTCCTTTTGCACCCAAAACGTTGCAGCAATTGGGGAAATACAATCCCAACACCCGTGTTCAATTTGGATATTTGAGTACCAACAGGCCGGAATACAAGCGAAATGCGATCAATGGACAATTAGGCTACACCTGGGCCACACGAAACAATCGACAATCCTTTACGATTAACGCAGCGGACATCAGTTACATCCGCACCCCCTATATTCAAGATGAATTCCTGGGTATTCTTGAAAATTTACAAACGGATGGCAATAACCTCATTTGGTCATTCCTCCCCTCCTTGATCAGCAGTTTCTCTGGACAAACCCTCATCAACTTCAATCGTTATGGGGATTTCTCGATGAAAAAAGCTTCGCTATTGCGAATATTTGCAGAAAGTGGGGGTACTACCCTCAATTTCACGAATGTCCGAAGAAACGATTCCCCGGATATTGACTATGCCAATTTTCAATGGCTGAAGGGTCAGATTGATTTCAGACGGTATTACCCGATCACTAAAAAACAAACCCTCGCCT
>CAYNIK010000200.1:0-3042 GCA_964397145.1 uncultured Limnohabitans sp. | reverse complement strand
AAGCCTAAAAGCATTGGATTTGTGGATATTAATCTAGTTTTGCCCCTATTTAGCCCAAAAATTCCCTTGTCATGAAGGTAATCCACACCGAAGCAGAATGGAAGCCCATTTGGACTCAGATTTTTAAGGAAGACAAACAACTGGGCTTTGTTCCCACCATGGGCGCACTCCATCAGGGCCACCTAGATCTAGTGGCGAAAAGCACCGAATCCATGGACTTTACCGTGGTGTCTATTTTTGTCAATCCCACCCAGTTCAACTCCAGCGAAGATTTCGACAAGTATCCCCAAACACTAGAAGCAGATCTTGCCCAACTCGAAACTGCTGGGGTAGATGTGGTATTTGTGCCTTCAGTAGCGACCATGTACCCGCAACCGACCTCACTCCGCTTCGATTTTGGAGACCTAGAGCAGGTCCTTGAAGGGGAGTTTCGCCCGGGTCACTTTCATGGCGTAGGGCTGGTCGTATCCAAACTCTTTCATCTGATTCGACCTCATCGTGCCTTTTTTGGCCAAAAAGACCTGCAGCAGGTAGCCGTTATCAAACGCTTGGTCCAAGACCTTTCCTTTGGTATCCCCATCGAAGTGGTGCCTACCCGCCGGGAAAAAGATGGACTAGCCATGTCCTCACGAAATATGCGCCTCAATCCAGAGGAGCGCCATCAAGCCCTGCTTTTGTACACGCACTTGACTCAAGCAAAGGAGAGACTCCTAGCTGGTGAGCCTTGGAGCAGCGTACTGGCGGATACCAAATCGGCTTTTTCTATAGCTGCCAACTGTGAATTGGAATACTTTGCATTACTGCATCCCGAAACATTTGAAATTTTTGATGCGTTTACCCCAGATGGAGCTCGATCGCTTTGCATCGCCGCTTTTGTAGGCCAGGTAAGATTGATCGATAACTTGCCCATTATTCCCTAATTTCGTGCATTGAAAACTCAACCATGCAACTCCAACTATTAAAGTCAAAGATTCACCGGGTAAAAATCACTCAGGCCGAATTACACTATGTGGGATCCATCACCCTCGATGAAAATTTGATGGATGCCGCCCAGCTTTTCGAAAACGAAAAAGTACAGGTGGTCAATGTCAACAATGGGGAACGTCTCGAAACCTATGTCATCAAAGGAGAACGCGGCAGTGGGACAGTTTGCCTCAATGGTCCTGCAGCCAGAAAAGCAGCAGTAGGAGACGTAGTGATCATCATCGCCTACGCAGGAATGAGTCCAGAAGAAGCCAAAACCCACCAGCCGATTCTCGTATTTCCAGACGATAAAAACCAACTCATTTGATGCTCCATCCAAAAATCAAACAAGTCCTACAAGTGGCGCTCTCACTGGGAATTGCCCTGTGGATTTTTTGGTTTTTGTACCGAGACATTGAATTTGCACGCCTCCAATCCCAATTGGCTTCCAGCAATTGGTTTTGGATTGGCATATCCCTAACAGTGGCCTGGGCCGGATACTGGCTACGGGGCTGGCGCTGGGCCTTGCTTTTTCGACAGGAAGCCGACCAACTTCCCGTCACCTCCAACCGTGCCTACCATGCAGTGATGGTGGGCTATTTGGTCAATCTGCTCATTCCTAGAGCTGGGGAAGTGGCGCGTTGCACCGTATTGACGCGCAACAATGGTATTCCCCTCGGACAAGTCATTGGTACCGTCCTTGTGGAAAGAAGCGTGGATCTCCTATTCATGGCAGGCACGTTTTTTCTAGCCTTCCTACTCGAAAGCCAATTGTTTGTCTCTCTAGTCGGACAGCTGGTAGACATTTCTGCGCTGACATCCAAACTCCTTAGCCAGCTCCCACTGCTGCTCGGAGGTGGAACCCTATTTCTTTTATTTCTCTATCTATTGGGTAAAAAATACCGCAACCATGGGTTTGTAAACAAGCTGCAACTCTTTTTCAGACAGCTACTTTCTGGGGTGCTTGCCATAAAAACCCTCAAAAATCCACTCGGATTTTGGTTGAGCTCTGTGGTAATCTGGGTCATTTACTTCCTGACTATGTACACGGTCTCTCAAGGCATCGGGTCTGCTGCCAATTTGTCGGGAAGCCAAGTACTTCTGGTGATGGTGATGGGAACTATTGGCATGATTGCCCCTGTTCAAGGAGGCATTGGCACCTTCCATGCATTGGTAGCCTATATTTTGGTCGTTTTTGGGGTACCTGAAGCTGATGGCAAAATATTTGCAGCGATTATTCATGGCACTCAAATGCTCTTGGTCATCGGAGTGGGACTACTCAGCTGGATTTTAATGCTGAAAACTCCCGCTTGGAAAAAACCTTTAACTTCTTAATTTCGTAATTACACCCAGTTAAAAACAAACTAGATATGATTATCCTTATTGTTATTGTATTTGCTATCCTCGGTTTTGTGGTAAGCAACAAGTTGAAGAACAAATTCAAGTTGTACTCGCAAACCCCACTTCAGGCCAACCTTTCTGGAGAAGAAATCGCCAAGTTGATGCTTGCAGACCACAACATCCATAACGTACGCGTGACCTGTGTGGAAGGCCAATTGACGGACCACTACAATCCAGCAGACAGGACTGTAAACCTTTCCCCTGATGTATTCTACGGTAGAAATGCCGCTGCTACAGCAGTAGCTGCTCACGAATGCGGCCACGCGGTACAACATGCCACTGCCTATTCCTGGTTGACCATGCGCTCTGCCATGGTTCCGATTCAAAATATCTCCAGCAAAGTGTTGAATTTCGTGTTACTAGCTTCCTTGTTTGGTGGATTTGCTTTAGGACTACCTTATGAATTCATTGGCTATTTGGTAGTAGGTTCCTACTCCGTCATGACCCTATTTACCTTGGTCACCCTTCCTGTAGAGTTTGACGCTTCCAACCGCGCCTTGGCATGGGTTCAGAATCGCAACGTGGTCACTCCTTCAGAGTATGCCATGTCTAAGGATGCGCTCAACTGGGCTGCTCGCACCTATTTGGTAGCCGCTATGGCTTCTTTGGTGACGCTTGCTTATTACATCTTTGTTTTCTTTGGAAACAGAGATTAATCCAATACTAACTTTTTAGAAA
>CAYNIK010000199.1:0-3045 GCA_964397145.1 uncultured Limnohabitans sp. | reverse complement strand
TGGGCTTTTGAACAGTTTGACATCGTCCCAGATATTCTCGTTTGTGCCAAAGGAATGGGCGGAGGCATGCCCATTGGCGCATTCATCGCCAACAAGGAGGTGATGGGGGTATTCAAATCCAATCCCTTACTCGGTCACATCACCACCTTCGGGGGGCATCCGGTATCGGCTGCAGCATCCTTAGCCACCCTTCGTGTACTTCAGGAAGAGCAGTTGATTACTAAGGTCGAAGAAAAAGCCAACCTATTCAAGTCCCTACTCATCCATCCTCGAATCAAAGCCATTCGTAACCAAGGACTGATGATGGCCCTAGAATTTGAATCCTTCGACGTGCTCAAACCGATCATCGACCGGGCGATCCAACTGGGAGTAATCACGGATTGGTTCCTCTTCTGCGACGACAGCATGCGCATCGCTCCACCATTAACTATTAGTTCAGAAGAAATTCGAGAAGCTTGTTCCCTCATCTTACAAGCCATCGATGGAAATTGATGGCTTTTCAAAAAATAATGCCTCCACCTTTCCATTTTTTATCCTAATTTCCCCTAGTTCCAAGACACGACACACTTGATGAAAACAACACTTCGCATACTCGCTATCCTGCTTTTTGTAGTTATCGCAGCTCTTCTCGGTTTTATTTTCTGGAATAGTCCCCAATACGATGGAGAAGTTCAGGTCACGGGATTGACCGAGGAAGTAGACATCCACTTCGATGAATTTGGCGTACCGCATATCTATGCACAAAATGAAGTAGATGCCTACCGAGCTTTGGGTTACATCCATGCACAGGAGCGCTTGTTTCAATTGGAAATGATGCGTCGTGTCGGTTCGGGTACCCTTGCCGAGCTTCTAGGACCAGATGTT
The DNA here is from genome assembly GCA_964397145.1 of uncultured Limnohabitans sp. Lineage (GTDB taxonomy): Bacteria > Bacteroidota > Bacteroidia > Cytophagales > Cyclobacteriaceae > Algoriphagus. Next base: position 2,181 of record CAYNIK010000199.1, on the reverse strand, counting down.
GTCGAGATTGATCAATTTTTCCATACCCTTGGGATACCCAAGCATGCGAAGGAAAGTACAAAAGCTTTAGTGGCACAAGGCAATAGTCCTTGGAAAAGCGCTGCTGAAGCCTACATTGCTGGGGTCAACCAGTTTATTGAGCAGGGAAAACTGCCCGTAGAATACCTCCTCCTTGGACACAAACCACGTCCGTACACCTTGGATGACATGCACTCTGTCTTGGGCTACATGTCTTTTTCCTTTGCAATGAGTTTGAAAACTGACCCTTTGGTAACACAAATTGCACGTAAATGGGGTCCAGATTACCTTGCTTCCCTCGCGGTACAGACGCTTCCTTCTCATCACGTCATTCCTGTAAATTATCCAGACTCCTTAGTAGGAGGTGCAAGTGCCGTCAATTCCAAGCTTACCGCTTTATTGGATAAACTTCCTACCCCAATGCTAGAAGGATCCAATGCCTGGGTGATTTCGGGAAGTCGGACGAAGTCGGGCAAGGTTCTTTTTGCAAACGATACCCACATTGGATTCTCTTCTCCTTCCGTTTGGTTTGAAGCGCACATCGAATACCCTGGGTACAGCTTTTATGGCAACCACCTCGCTGGCATTCCCTTTGGATTAGTAGGCCATTCCAGGCACCACAGCGTGGGCTTAACCATGTTTGAAAATGACGATCATGACTTTTTTGAAGAAAAGCTAAATCCCGCCAATTCGAATGAAATTATCGTTGGAGACTCCATTTACCCTATCACCACGCGTACCGAAGTGATTCAGGTCAAAGGACAGCAGCCCATTACCTTCCAAATCAAGGAAACGGTTCACGGACCAGTAATCAATTCCGTAGTCAAAGAAATTCAAGGGATGACCTCCAATCCGGTGTCCTCTTGGTGGGTATACTTACTTGAGCCTACCCGTGCTCTGGAGGCTGTTTACCAGATCAACCATGCGCGCAACATGCAAGATGTGGCCAATGCTGCGTCGCTCATTCATGCTCCAGGACTCAACATCATGTACGGGGATAGTCTGGGCAACATAGCCTGGTGGGCAGCGGCCAAGCTCCCTATTCGTGGAACTGCCGTACATCCTACCATTTTCGCGGATGGATCAGATCCTGCAGCCCAACCCCAAGGCTGGTATCCCTTCACAGAAAATCCGCAAAGCATCAACCCAGCGTCTGGATTTGTCGCTTCAGCCAACAATCAGCCCGACTCCACCAGATCAGGAATCTTCTTCCCTGGGTACTACTACCCTGGTGAGCGCTGGAACCGAATTGCCAAGACAGTTACTTCCAAAAAAGACTGGGATCAAGAATCCATTCAAGATCTGCAATTGGAAACAATTAATGAAAACGCTGTTCAAAATGCAGACTTCCTACTAGAACAAGTAACCCAAGGAAACTTTGAAAAATACGAAGATATCCTCGGCGAACTGGCGGATTGGGAAGGAGACCATGATCTAGGGAATACAGCTCCTACCCTCTACTACAAATGGCTGTACCATACCCTACGATTAGCCATGGAAGATGAAATTGGTAAGGAAGGATTTGAGAGTTACCTCCAAACCTTCATTATGGTTGGAAGCACCACCCATTTTTTCACGCACGAACAAAACAAGTGGTGGGACAAGAAAAATACCAGCACCAAAGAATCACGAGCAGAGATCGTTAACGAAGCCTTGAAGGTGAGTTTAGAGGAACTAACTCAGCAGTTTGGTGAAAACCAAGGAGACTGGGAATGGGAAAAGGCTGTGACCGTAGAACACCCACACCCGCTAGGCGCTAAGAAGCCTTTGGATAAGCTTTTCAACGTACGTACCCAAGCTGTGGAAGCGAATGAGGAGGCTGTGAATAAGCTGGCCTTTGATCTCAACGGAACCGGGATCTACAAAGTGACTTCAGGACCTGCTATGCGTATCCTATTGGACTTTGAAAACGTGGAAAAATCCGTTTCGGTCTTGCCAACAGGAAATTCTGGAAACCGCTTTAGTAAGCACTATTCCGACCAGAAAGAACTGTATGTAGATGGCCAATACCGACCACAACTGATGAATAAGCAAGAAATTCTGGATGAGGCAAAAGGAACGTTGAAGTTGGTACCGAGGAAATAATTAGCAAGTACAATATAGGAAGTACGAAATACGGGATTGAAAATATCGAATGCCGAACGTCGAATTTTGATCGAAGAA
>CAYNIK010000198.1:0-3071 GCA_964397145.1 uncultured Limnohabitans sp. | reverse complement strand
GCCAAATCCCCTTCTTTTGCTTGAAGCGGGACATAGCGAGTTTTTTCCTCTGTCTCCATCCAGGGTTCCTGGTCTTCCATAGGAAGGGGAATTGGATAGCCAGGACCTGCCTTGATGATGTATCCTTGCTGTACCTTTTCTTTTTCCTGCACTCCTGGAGGTAGGTATAGCCCAGAATCAGTTTTCTCGTGCGGTTTTTTCAATCGGATCAAAACCCGATCTCCTACAATGATTAGCTTTTTCAGTTTATTGTCTGCAGTCAATTGCATGTGCTTCTGGTTGAATGAAACAAAAGGCCAAGAGTCGCGATGAAAAGATCTTGATTCTTGGCCTTGGGTAAAATTAGCGCCGGTTAGCTTCCGATGCTTACTTTAGAAGGAATTACTTTTTGTCTTCGCTCACTTCTTCGTAGTCCACATCGGACACCCCGTCGCCGGTGGTGCTTGAATCTGAGCCTGCATCCGGACCAGGACCTGCTCCAGCACCCTGGCTTGCCGCGTACATCTCTGTAGAAGCTGCCTCCCATGCACTATTCAGGCTGGCCATGGCGGCATCGATTCCTTCCATGTTTTTAGATCCATGGGCAGACTTCAACGCTTCTACTGCAGAAGTGATGTTGGCCTTGTTGCCATCCGAAAGTTTGTCTCCATATTCTTTGAGTTGCTTCTCAGTTTGGAAGATCAAGCTATCCGCTTGGTTCAACTTTTCGATGGTCTCTTTTTCGGCTTTATCTGCAGACGCATTCAACTCTGCCTCACGCTTCATGCGCTCGATGTCGTCTTGAGATAGCCCAGAAGAAGCTTCGATTTTAATTTTCTGCTCCTTGCCGGTACCCTTATCTTTTGCAGATACGTTCAAAATTCCGTTGGCATCGATGTCGAAGGTCACCTCAATCTGAGGTACTCCGCGTGGTGCTGGTGGGATATCTGACAACTGGAATCTACCGATGGATCGGTTGTCTTTTGCCATTGGGCGCTCTCCTTGAAGGATATGCAAATCTACTGCTGGCTGATTGTCTGCAGCGGTAGAGAACACTTCTGACTTCTTGGTAGGAATGGTCGTGTTGGATTCGATCAACTTGGTGAATACCCCTCCCATGGTTTCGATACCAAGAGAAAGAGGAGTTACGTCTAGAAGGAGAACATCCTTCACTTCGCCAGTCAATACGCCACCTTGGATAGCCGCTCCGATAGCCACAACCTCGTCAGGATTCACTCCTTTAGATGGTTTTTTGCCGAAGAACTTTTCTACTTCTTCCTGGATCTTTGGGATACGGGTAGAACCACCCACCAAGATTACTTCGTCGATATCGGAAGCAGTCATTCCTGCATCTTTCAAAGCCTTGATGCAAGGATCCATGGATCGTTTTACCAAGGACTCGGAAAGTTGCTCAAACTTAGATCTGCTCAAATTCCGAACTAAGTGCTTTGGTCCTGTTTGGGTAGCAGTGATGTACGGAAGGTTAATTTCGGTAGAAGCCGAACTGGAAAGTTCAATTTTTGCCTTTTCAGCTGCTTCCTTCAAGCGCTGAAGGGCCATTGGATCTTGTCTCAAGTCAATGGATTCCTCAGACTGGAATTCAGAAGCCAACCAGTCGATGATCACTTGGTCGAAATCATCTCCACCCAAGTGCACGTCTCCATTGGTGGATTTTACTTCGAATACTCCGTCTCCTAGTTCAAGGATAGAGATATCAAAGGTTCCTCCGCCCAAGTCATAGACCGCAATCTTCATGTCTTGGTTTTTCTTGTCCATGCCGTAAGCAAGGGCAGCAGCCGTAGGCTCGTTGATGATACGCTTCACTTCAAGACCGGCAATTTGTCCCGCTTCTTTGGTCGCTTGGCGCTCGGCATCGTTGAAGTAGGCTGGTACGGTGATGACTGCTTCGGAGACAGTTTGTCCCAAGAAATCTTCTGCCGTGCTCTTCATTTTTTGAAGAATCATCGCGGAGAGTTCTTGTGGAGTATACGAACGATCGCCGATTTTTACGGTTACGGTATCGTTGCTGCCTTGCTCTACTTTGTAGGAAGCATGTTTTTTCTCAGCTGAAACTTCAGAGAATTTTTTCCCCATAAATCGCTTTACAGAGGAGATGGTGTTGGCTGGGTTGGTGATGGCCTGACGCTTGGCAGGATCACCTACTTTACGTTCGCCGTTTCCATTGTCAAGAAACGCCACGATAGAAGGAGTAGTTCTTCTTCCTTCGCTGTTTTGAATGACTACGGGTTCGTTACCTTCCATTACAGCTACGCAGGAGTTGGTGGTACCCAAGTCTATGCCTATAATTTTTCCCATGTGTATGTTGGTTTTGTTTGTTTTCTTTTTGAAAGACAAAGCACCTTATTCAAGGCTCATGCCATCTCCCATTTTCTTCGTATTCGTGTCAGGTTGTCATAGTTTTGTCACGGAAAATTTGCCAAAGCCGTACCAATTGTCACAACGGACTTATTTTTGACTGGTTTCTGTCAGCCTATTTCTTTTTATAGCTGTGCCAGGCCACTTCTTGTTTTCGACTGGCCGGATCCCCAGTTTGACAAACCATTTCAATTTTCTTGTAGATTTAGGGCATGAACCAGCCCCTTTTTGTCCAGAACCTATACCTCTATCCCATCAAATCCTTGGGCGGTATTGCCGTGCAAGAAGCGCTGGTGGAGGAAAGAGGATTTAAATACGATCGTAGGTGGATGTTAGTGGACCCGTCTGGGGAATTTTTGACGCAAAGGCAGCATCCGCAACTCGCTTTGCTGCAAGTAGCACTTGGTACGTCTGAGTTGACTGTTTTTTCCAAAGTAGATCCTTCTCGAGAAATCTCTTTCGATCTTGAAATGAACTCAGGCAAGGAAATGCAGGTGAAGGTTTGGGGAGATGAAGTTGCTGCGTTGCAAGTAGCTCCAACAGTGAGTGCTTGGTTTTCTGATTTTTTGGGGATGGATGTGGAATTGGTGGTAATGCCAGAAAGTTCACACCGCAAACTAGATCCACGCTATGCGGTACAGGAGGAGTCGGTCAGCTTTGCAGACGGGATGCCTTACGTGATCATTGGCCAGGCTTCGCTGGATGAGTTAAACGGG
>CAYNIK010000197.1:0-3107 GCA_964397145.1 uncultured Limnohabitans sp. | reverse complement strand
AAGAAACCAAAGCAGTTTTGGTTTCACCTACAAACTTCTGCTGTCTAGCCAAAGCTACTGGGTTGTAGAAATCAAATAGATCTCTCTGGAAGTAACCTCCAAAACGCTGCTTGGCAGTTGGGGTATCTTCGAAGATAGGAGCAGTTGGGTTGTAGATAGTAGCATAACGGAAAGCTGCATCATTGATCGACTCAGAGTTCACGTTAGTGAAAGACAAGTTGAGGTTTAATCTCAATCTGTTGTTCAATGCACCTTGAGAAATGTTCAAACGGGTGTTCAAACGATCATTTCCTACACCTTCCACGATACCGTTGTTGTCACGGTAGTTGACAGCCGCCAAGTAGTTGGTGTTACCAAAGCTACCAGAAACGCTGGCATTGGTAGTGTAAGAAAGCGCATCGCTAATCAATTCTTTTCTCCAATCGGTGTTGCTACCGAAGTTTGTTCCGCCTCTAGCGACGAATTCTTCAGCAGAAAGTACTGGAATCAAGTTTGTTGCTTGGTCCAAAGTAGCAAAAGAGTTGATGTTCACGTTGGTAGTTCCTTGCTTGCTACCTTGCTTGGTAGTTGTGATCAAGATTACACCAGAAGAACCTCTAGCACCGTAGATCGCAGCAGCAGAACCGTCCTTCAATACGTCGATTGACTGGATATCGTTCGGATCGACGTTTTCCAAAGAAGCACCAATCACACCGTCCAATACAATCAGTGGAGCAGAGTTAGCACCGAAGGTAGAAAGACCTCTCAAACGGATGTTGAAACCGTTGTTTGGGTTACCACCTGGTCTGGTGATGGAAAGACCTGCAACTTTACCCTGAAGCAATTGTGCTGGGTTAGTTACGTTACCTCTGTTGAAGTCGTCGGGTCTTACACCCACTACTGCAGAGGTTAGTTCTTTCTTGTCTTGGGAACCGTAACCGATAACTACTGCTTCCTGAAGGCTCTTGATGTCCTCCTGAAGGTTGATAGTCACGTTGGACTGGTTTCCGATTTCTACTTCTTGGGTAAGGTAGCCCACGAAGGAAACCACGAGTACTTGATCTCCAGCTTGAAGTTGGAGGGTAAACTTCCCGTCCAAATCAGTGGCTGCACCTCGGGTAGTACCTTTAACAAGTACTGTTGCACCCGGAACAGGGTCTCCAAGAGTCGCGTCCAGGACAGTTCCTGTGATGGTACGACTTTGGGCATTCACGCCGATGATTGCTCCCATAAAGAGCGCCATCGCAAGCATCAATGACTTTAGTTTTGGTAAATAGTTTCTCATAGGGTTTTATGTTTTTTAACAGAGCGAAATTGGTATGAGTACTTAATTTCGAACCTAAAGTCAGGCTTAAAATTGAATTTTGCAATATTTAACAATTGGACCCGTCAAAAGCTCAAAAATCGCAGTTTAATAGAATCAGCTTAATTTTAACATATAAGTAACATTAAAACCTTTTATTTGAATAATAATCAATGGAAAACGTTTTCCTTTTACATATTCCTAAAAAAAATAAATTTTATTAACTAATCGAAAATTTTTACCACAACAGAATATTTGGTGGATTGACTTGACAAATCCCCTTAAATCGAGTGCATAGGGTTCTGCTTAAATGATTGTTTTTCAATCTCTAGTTTTTACTTCCATTTACTTTTGTTAAAACTTCTTAGGTAATCTTTCCGTTCCCTTTTGCATCTGTACCTTTCGGGCACAAACTAATCTATGCGCAGAAATTACTTCTTTTATCTAGTAGTACTTTTTTTAAGCTCCTTCAGCTTGGCTCAAGGGCAAGGGATCAAGGGGACAGTAACTACCCAAGAGGGGGAGCCCTTACCTTTTGCCTCGGTGTACATCCGAAACTTACAAGATGGGGTGCCTACCAATGAAAATGGACGCTATGAATTCAAATTGGCTCCAGGATTGTATGATGTGGTCGTTCAGCACTTGGGCTATGCTTCGCAGATTCGCACCGTAGAAATCAATTCAGAGTGGGTTACGCTTGACTTTTCGCTAGTTTCTCAGGCAATTAACCTCAGCCAAGTAGAAGTAAAGGCAGGAGCAGAGGATCCCGCCCTTACGATTATGCGAAAGGCGATTGCCAAATCTACCTACCACCGACTTCAACTTCAACGATATGCCATGACGGTGTATCTCAAAGGATCAGGACAGTTGACGGATGCTCCATTTTTTCTGAAAAAGAAGCTGGCAGAAGAAGGGCTTAAGCTCAATGAAGCCTATACCTCTGAGGCTGTCTCACGGATTACCTTCACCTTACCCAATAAGGTGGAAGAACGAGTGATCTCCATACGCACCAACGGAGACAACCAGGGTACCTCTCCAGCTCGCTACATCCAAACTTCCTTCTACCAAGACCAAGTGAATGAAGTGGTGTCACCCCTTTCTAAATCGGCATTCATCTACTATCAGTTTACTTTTCAAGGGAGCTTCTTTGATCAAAATATGCTCGTCAATAAAATAAAGGTCACCCCTAGATCTCGAGGGGAACGTGTTTTTGAGGGCTACATCTACATCATCGACGAATTGTGGGCTATTCACAGTCTAGATCTAAAGACATCGGTTCTGGGTTTTCAAGTGCATATCCGGCAAAATTACTCCCCCATAGCCCCCAACGTATGGATGCCTTTGACCCAGCAATATACCTTTGGTGGAAAGGTCTTTGGCTTTGCTGGACAGTTCAATTACTTCGTGTCTACTCGAGATTACGACATCAAACTGAATCCTGATCTAGCCCACAAGCCTGAATTGGTAGATGAAAAAATCCAAGAGGTGCCAAGCAACCTCCAAAAGGTGACCAAATCCAAATCATCTTTGGAGCAGTTGGCTAGTGAGCAACCCAAAACGCAAAAAGAGTACCGCAAACTGCTCAACCAATACGAGAAAGAAGTGATTCAGCAGCGTCAGGAAGAGGAGAAAAAGGGGGTAGTATCCGAACGAAACTATGTGGTGGACTCGCTTGCGCGAAAACGTGATTTGGCCTATTGGGATAGCATACGGCCTGTACCGCTTACCTTAAAAGAAATAGAAGGATACAAACGAGATGACAGCTTAGCCATCATCGAGGCTGCCAAAACCAGTGAAGTGGATTCCATCGCCAAAAAAGCAAGAA
>CAYNIK010000196.1:0-3112 GCA_964397145.1 uncultured Limnohabitans sp. | reverse complement strand
TTTGTCATCTAGCCAATATCAGTAGCCGTACCGGAGAAGCCTTGACCTGTGATCCAACAAATGGGCACATTCTCAATTCCCCTAAGGCCATGGCTTTGTGGACTCGAGAATATGAAAAGGGCTGGGCTCCTCCCACACTTTAATTCACAAATTGATCCTTTTGTGCAACAAAAAGGGAATTTAAATTTGTGATGTTTTGATTAAGTATTAGTTTAACCTATTTAGTTTATCTTATTGTTTTTAAGTAATTTAATTTAAAATGCTTAGTCCAAACCAGCAAATTCCTTTTATTTCAGATGATTTTTTATTGAAGAATAAATTTTCCCAACAACTCTACCAGGACTACGCCAAGTCCCTTCCCATTATCGATTACCACAACCACCTTTCTCCTGCTGAAATCGCATCCAACCGAAAGTTTGACAACATCACAGACCTATGGCTAGCGGGAGATCATTACAAGTGGCGAGCCATGCGAACCCTTGGAATTGATGAGCAATTCATCACTGGAAGTGCTTCAGCAAAAGAGAAGTTTGACAAGTGGGGTTATACCCTACCCTATACCCTTCGTAATCCCCTTTTCCATTGGAGTGCATTGGAATTGAAACGCTACTTTGGCATCGACGAACTCCTCAATCCAAGCAACGCCAGTCAGATTTTTGCAGACACCAAAGCAACCTTGCAGCAGGAATCTTTCCGAGTAAGGGGGCTTCTGCAACGCATGCAAGTAGAAGTGGTGGCCACCACAGATGATCCCACCGACTCCTTGGAGCACCATTTGGCCTTTCATCAGGAAGGTTATTCCCTGCAACTCTACCCTACTTTTCGGCCTGATAAGGCTTTCGGCATTGAACAACCGGAACACTACAAAGCCTATTTGCAAAAACTGGGAATAGCTGTAGGATTTGAAGTCAATTCCTTCGATACCTTGATGGAAGCACTTTTCTTGCGGATCGATTATTTTCATGCGCACGGCTGTCGTGTAGCTGATCATGGATTATCCCGCCTCTATTTTTCTAAGAATCAAGGATTGTCCCTGGACCGTATCCTAAGGAATACCCTGAATGGACAGTTGCCCATTGCCGAAGAATTGGAATACTTCAAGTTTGAAGTACTGTTCCAACTTTCCAAGCGCTATCACGCCAAGGGATGGGTTCAACAGTTTCATTTAGGAGCACTGCGCAATACCAATGAGCGCATGCTACAGCAGTTAGGGCCAGATACCGGATTCGACTCCATCGGTGATTTTGACCAGGCAAGTTCCTTGGCTGCTTATTTCAATGAACTAGATAAAACGGATCAACTTGCCAAAACTGTTATTTACAACCTGAATCCCCGAGACAATGAAGTGTTTGCTTCCATGATTGGGAACTTCAATGATGGATCCGTTAAAGGAAAAATGCAGTTTGGCTCAGCCTGGTGGTATCTGGATCAAAAAGATGGGATGGAAAAACAACTCAATGCGCTCTCCAATCTAGGGCTCTTGAGTTGCTTTATTGGCATGCTCACCGACTCGAGAAGTTTCCTCTCTTTTCCCCGACACGAATACTTCCGAAGGATCTTGTGCCAACTAATTGGTCAAGAAGTGGAGCAAGGTGAATTGCCCTGGGATCCGCAATGGCTCGGGAAAATCATCCAAGATATCTGCTACTACAACGCCAAAAACTACTTCAACTTTAGTAATCAAAACTTTAGCATCTCCAAATGAATCGCTCAAATCCATTTGACTTAACGGATAAGAAAGTGCTTTTCTCCGGCGCTACGGGAGTTCTTGGAGCCTCCATGGCCCTATACCTCGCTTCCCATGGTGCGGAAATTTTAATTTTGGGCCGAACGCCGGAAAAAGTAAATGCCTTACGCGATCAAATCTTTGCTCAAGGCAGCAAAGCTTGGGGCTATTACGCGGATGTCACGGATGAGGAATCCCTGGAGAAAGTAGCGCAATTGATATCTGCGCAACACGAAACCATCGACGTACTGATTAATGCAGCTGGAGGCAATATGCCTGGAGCAGTAATCCGACCCGACCAAACTTTTTTGGATTTGGATACCGGTGCATTAAAGGATGTAATGGACTTAAATTACCTAGGCACTGTATTTCCGATCAAGGCTTTCCTACCCCTACTTCTCAAAAATAATAAGGGATCCATCCTCAATATCAGTTCCATGGCCGCTACCCGACCCATGACACGCGTGATGGGCTATGCTTCTGCCAAAGCAGCCATTGACAATTTAACCAAATGGCTGGCGGTAGAATTGGCCGCCAAATATGGTCCCAACTTCCGTGTGAATGGGTTGGCACCAGGATTTTTCCTAACCGAACAAAATAGAACGCTCTTAACTGAAAAAGATGGGAGTCTAACCACTCGGGGTCAGCAAATCATCAGTCATACTCCGATGAATCGATTTGGGCAACCCGAAGATTTATTAGGGGCCTTGCATTGGTTATGCAGTGATGCTTCCTCCTTTGTTACAGGCAGCGTAGTAGCCGTGGATGGTGGCTTTAGTGCCTATGCAGGAGTTTAAATCGAATTGCTTTTAACCGAAAAAATCTAATTTCCATGACCTACAGAATGGAACAAACCATGCGCTGGTATGGACCCAAAGATCCAGTGAGCCTTCAAGACATTCGACAGGCCGGCGCTACGGGAGTAGTCTCCGCGCTCCACCACATTCCCAATGGGGAAGTTTGGTCTCGAGAAGAAATCCACTTGAGAAAAACCGAAATTGAAAAAGCAGGACTTACCTGGTCGGTCGTGGAATCGGTGCCCGTACATGAGCAAATCAAGACAAGAAGCGGAGCCTACCTACAACTCCTTGAAAACTACAAGCAAACCCTTCGAAATTTGGCTTCAGAAGGTGTTTTTACAGTTTGCTATAATTTTATGCCCCTCTTGGATTGGACACGAACCAATTTGGAATACCTCCTACCCAATGGTGCCAAAGCGCTACTTTACGAGAAAAAAGCCGTAATGGCCTTTGATCTATTTATTCTTCAACGGCCCGAAGCTCGCCTGGAATATTCCGCAGAAGAAATTGCAGCCACAGAAGCCTACTACCAAAACCTGAGTCCCGAATCGAAACAATTGATTTTGGACAACATTCTCAAAGGGCT
>CAYNIK010000195.1:1406-3118 GCA_964397145.1 uncultured Limnohabitans sp. | reverse complement strand
ATGCCGTCCGCAGTTTTTGCGATACGCACCACCATCAACATGTCTCTACCAAGAAGCGAATCGGGAATCTCGTAGAAGTACTTGTCTTCGATTTGGTGTACTTTAAAAAGTCCAGCCTTGGTTTTTGCCTTGGCAGTAATGACTTCTTTATAGGGTTTGGGTCCATTGGCAGGTGGAGTGGCAGCAGGTCGTGCTGCTGGTGCCGCAGGAGCGGGTGTCTCTGCACCTTTTTTCTTTTTTTTCTGAGCAAAGGAATCCTCTGCCTGAAGCATAGCGCCCATAAGGCCTAGCACAAAAGCGGTTCTCCTTAGCAATTTGGGGAAGGGTGTATTCATGGTTTGTTTCTAATTTTTTCGAAAATATACTAACTTCCAAAGGAGGATGTTAGGCTTGTGAAAAAACTAATTTTTTGACAGGCGGTTCTCTAGTAAAATCAAAGGCATTGGAACAGCGTAAACAGGAGGTATTGATTGTGGGTGGAGGGCTTGCTGGCTTGGTTGCCTCCTTGCTTTTGGTCAAAGCGGGGCATGAAGTCACGCTTGTGGAGAAGAAAGTGTATCCCTTTCACCGGGTTTGTGGGGAGTATGTATCCAATGAAGTCCTTGATTTTTTAAAGCGAAACGACCTCTATCCAAATTTCTTGGACCTCCCCCGGATTGATACGTTCGAGTTTTCAGACACCCAAGGCAAATCTGTATTCCTACCCTTGGATTTAGGTGGATTTGGAATCAGCCGGTACCAATTGGATCTCTGGCTGTACCAACTTGCTTCGGAGCAAGGAGTAAAATTCCTGACGGGGACCTCCGTGACTGATCTGGAGTTTCTGGAAAAGGAAGATGTCTTTCAAGTCAAACTTTCTGACTTCCAAGTGCTGCAAGTGCCGGTGGTTTTGGGGGCTTTTGGCAAGCGAAGCAAACTGGATCAGGTCCTGGAGCGACCTTTTTTTACCAAGCGAAGCCCCTACATCGGGGTCAAATACCATGTCCTGGCGGAAGGATCACCCAATACCGTGGCCTTGCATAATTTTCAGGGGGGCTATTGTGGGTTCAATGCGATCGAAGAAGGAAAGTTTAACCTCTGTTATTTGGGCAATCGGGACCAACTCAGACAGTACGGTTCCATTGAAGAAATGGAGCGAGCGGTGTTGTGGAAAAATCCACTGCTCAAACGAATTTTTGAGGATAGTACCTTCCTCTGGGACAAGCCAGAGGTGATCACGGAGATCAATTTTGAGCGAAAAAAGCCGGTAGAAAATCACCTGCTCCTTCTAGGCGATGCGGCAGGCTTGATCACCCCGCTCTGCGGAAATGGCATGGCCATGGCCATGCACTCGGCCTTTTTGGTGACCGAAGCGCTTCGAGAAGGAAGGACAAGGCAGGAAGTGGAGCAGCGCTACAGTCAAGGTTGGAATGCCCAGTTTTACCAGCGCCTAGGTGTAGGCCGGGCCATTCAGGGACTTTTTGGATCAGGCAAGGGGTCTGTAGTGGCTAGAAACCTCATCCAGCGCCTGCCATTTGTGGCCCGCACCCTACTCAAAAATACCCACGGCCAACCTTTCTAATCTCAGTTAAACACCTGCAGGATCTGGGTGTTTTCCAGGAAATAGTAGATGAAAAAGGCATTGAGCGCAATCGCAGACAGGAAGTTCATGCCCATGGCCCAACTGTAGGTTGCGTATTTTTCCGATTCCCGAAAGATGAATCCCATCCAAA
>CAYNIK010000195.1:0-1306 GCA_964397145.1 uncultured Limnohabitans sp. | reverse complement strand
TGCAAACTCAAAAAAACAAGGAGCATGCGTTCCCCGTTGTGGTTGGGCGTCAAGGCCAAGGCAAATAAGAAAACCGGCAGCAGAAAAAACGAAAAGGGGATGCGCAGGTGCAGGAGGGTAGAGCGAGTGATCATGAGTTAGGTTTCTTAAGTGCCAAGGTACAGTTATTTCGAAAAGGGTCCTTCGACAACCTAAATTAGAACTATTTTGGTAACTTGAATGAATGAATTCCAGTATCGTTAGTATCGGCCTTTCCAATCCAGGAAAGCCCATACCCCAAGCGGAAATCTCACGCTTCATGCAGCTAGCACATCAGCTGGATGTCCAAGAGCGAAGAAAGCTTGATTTTTTGTACCGAAAGTCGGGAATCGATTCACGCCACAGTGTCTTGGATGATTTTCAAAAGGAGGAGGTCCTGGACTTCACCTTTTTCCCAAAGAATAAAGAACTCCACCCTTTTCCGGGTACCGCTGCCCGCATGCAGGTATTTGAAGAAAAGGGTCCCGAACTCGCTGAACAGGCTGTTCGATCGGCTTTGCAGCAGGCAAAGGTGGAGGCAAGTTCGCTGACGCATTTGATTCTAATTTCCTGTACGGGGATGGTGGCCCCGGGGCTTGAACTGGACCTGATGCGGAGACTCGGCATCCCGAGTTCGGTGGAGCGCTACTGCATTCATTTTATGGGTTGCTACGCGGCATTCACGGGTCTCAGGCTTGCCGATCAACTCGTAAAAGCCAACCCGAAAGCCCGAGTGTTGGTGGTATCCGTAGAACTCTGCACGCTGCATTTTCAAAAAGAATATACCGAAGACAATCTCCTGGCCAATTCCCTCTTTGGGGATGGGGCCGCTGCTGCAGTCGTGATGCAGTCCGAGAAAGGTTTGCAAATCAAAAATTACTTCAGCGAAGTCCTTTGGGAAGGGGAAAAAGACATGGCCTGGAAAATCGGAGACTTTGGGTTTGAGATGCGACTCAGTCAGTACATTCCATCCCTGCTCAACCAAGGCATTCGGCGATTGCGCGACCTGTTTGAAGCCAAGTTCAACTTTTCAAAGGTGAAGCATGTGGCGATCCATCCTGGGGGAAAGCAGATTTTAATTCAAGTGCAGGAGGCTTTTGGGCTTTCGCCCGAAGTGAATCGACATGCCTTGGAGGTGCTGCGCACCTGTGGCAACATGTCCTCCGCCAGCATCTTATTTGTCTTGGAGCGGATGCTGCAGGATTCCAGCATTCAAGGAGATATTCTCGCCTTGGGCTTTGGCCCGGGCTTGACTTTGGAAACCACCCACTACGAGAAGCGATGAGTA
>CAYNIK010000194.1:0-3154 GCA_964397145.1 uncultured Limnohabitans sp. | reverse complement strand
CGGTCTATCCCTCCCAAAGAAGCACTGTGTCGAAGAATTTTTTCTGCTACTTCGTCCGCACTTCCTACTAAGTAAGCACCTCTAGGAGCATTTTGTGCTTCAAAATGTCCACGGGTCACAGGTGGCCACCCCCGCTCTCGACCGATCCGCGTGAAGGTTTCAGCATAGCCGGGGTAGTAAGTTTCCACAGCCTCCTCATGCGTCTGAGCTACATAGCCTAGGGAATGTAGCCCTACCTTTAGTTCTTCTTGTGCAAAGCCAGCTTTGTCTCCGGCTTCTCGGTACAAATCAATCAAGGGACGGAAACGGTGCGTCTCCCCACCTATCACCGCCACCATCAGCGGAAGTCCTAGGGAACCCGCCCGCACAAAGGATGCTGGCGTCCCTCCTACCCCCAACCAGATCGGTAGTTTGGCTTGCATGGGTCTTGGGTAGATGGCTTGTGCTTGCAAGGCTGGGCGAAATCTCCCCCTCCATGTCACTACTTCTTCCTCATTTAACTGCAAGAGCAGCTCTAGTTTTTCTGCAAACAAGGCATCGTAATCTTGGAAATTTAAGCCAAAAAGCGGAAAAGCTTCTGTAAAAGAACCTCTGCCTACCACCAGTTCGGCACGGCCCTGAGAAATTAGGTCTAGCGTGGCAAATTGTTGAAATACGCGCACCGGATCTGCCGCACTCAATACGGTCACGGCACTACTCAAGCGAATCCGAGAAGTACGGGATGCAGCCGCAGCCAAAATCACCGAGGTAGCGGAATCCAAAAATTCCTTTCGGTGATGCTCGCCAATGGCAAATACATCCAATCCCTTTTCATCCGCCAGCTGAATGCGTTCCAGTAATTCCCGCAAAGCGTCTTGCGCAGTCCCGACGGGATTGCCCTGGGCGTCCGTGACAAAAGCTGCAAAGCTATCTATTCCAATTTCCATGAGGTAAACCTAGGGAGTCTTGACTAAATACCCAAGCAATTGGCTCGCATCAAACGGCAGCTTGCTTGTTTTTCGAGTTGAAAAAAGGGTATTTTTAGTCCCATGAATCCGCAAATCCTAATCGATATCGTCACGCATACCATGCCTTTTGGCAAGTACAAGGGAAGGCTGCTCTGCGACATCCCGGAAGATTACTTGGTCTGGATGCAAAAAAAAGGTTTTCCAACAGGAAACTTGGGTATGTGCCTAAATACCCTCTATGAAATTCGACTGAATGGATTGGAGCATCTCATTCATGAAATTAAATCGCGGTACCCGAGGACTTCAAGAATATAAGGTAAACTAGGACTTCAAAATCCACTCCTCATGCAAAATCTGTAGGACACGACGGATCACTCGGATATATCCCTCTTCTTCCGTGGGATCACAGCCATTGCTGATCACTACAAATCCATACTTTTCTTCGGGATTGAAAAATAGGGCACTATATAGCCCATAAGCCGATCCGGTATGACCTACTAGGTCCACTCCAGGGATCAAGACGTCCGTTTTCCAAAGGGCCAAGCCATAGTTTTCATCTGTAGAAAGGGGTGTTTGCATTTCCTGAGCGTGTGCAGCAGAAATAAGGCGAACCTTACCGACCTTCCCATAATTCATGTGAAGCAGCAAGTACTTTGCTAGATCTGGCGCTGATATTTTCATGCCCCCCGTAGGGGAAAAAATCGGGGTGCTGTAGCCCGGTACATAGGTTTTGAGTTCTTCACTTTTGGAGATGTAGGCTGCTGGAGAGGGTACAAACTTGGCTGAATCTCGCTGATAGGCATAGAGCGTAGCGAATCGGCTTTTATCCAACTGATCTACATCGTATCCACCATACAGACCCAAGGGCTCGAGTATATTTTCTTGAATATAGGCATCAAAGCGCATTCCTGAATACTTCTCCAAAATCGCTCCTGCGAGATTAAAATTCAAGTTGCAGTATTCGTAGCCCTTTCCTGGAGCGTAGGCATTGTATGCTGCTTGCCAAGTTGCGTTCTTCTCGGGATGGATAGCATCCAAAGTGAAATACCCTTGCTGATCGTTGATGCTCGAGGTATGGGATAGCAGCATCCGGAGGGTAATCACCCTATCCGGAAATTTGGGATTCCGTATCCGAAACCCAATCAGGTCACTCACGTCGTCATCTAAGGAAAGAAGATTTTTCTCTACAAGTTGCAAGAGTGCAGTGGCGGTGAAGGACTTGGAAATGGATGCGATTCGAAAGAGATCCGAGGTTTTCAAAGGCTCCTTCCCCTCTTCCTTCCATCCCAATGCTTGGGTATGCACCACTTTGCCCTCCTTGACCACTGCCACAGACAATCCCATCACGGGATAGTCCTGCATGAGTTGGGTCAGCCGCTGGGTGCTGGACTCTTGTGCCTGCAGGGGGAGTATGAATGCTAAGAGGCAACAGAAAAGAAGTGTCGAGAAGGTTTTCATGGAAAGAAGAAGGAATGTGAAAGGAGAGTTTAATATAATCAATGGCTAGCGTAACTGGTTCTTCCAGCCAGCCAAAAAAAGGGATAGGTAAAATGAAATATTTTTATTCACTATTTATTTATTGTTTATCAATAAATATTTACTGATGTTTGTAAAAAATCTTAAAAATATGAATCAACCGCTCAACACTTGGAAAGAAAAGTGGACCAAACAACCCATCCTAATGCTCATCACGGTGATCATCTGGTCGATTTTTATTGGCCTATGCATTCAGGCAGGTACCTTAATTTTCACCTTTACTTACAGCTTAATTCAACCTATCATCTCAAAGGATCTTTATGAAGGCTTGAATCTGTTTTCTTTACAAACCCAGAGCAAATGGCAATACATTGCCTTAGTCACTCTTTTGATCAGTATTTCGATTTTGAAGGCACAATTATTTTATACGATGATTCGTATTTTTATCAAAATCGATCTAGTTCATCCCTTTAGTAACGGGATAGCGATTCTAATCAGTAAGCTCAGTTACATTGCATTTACCTTGGGAGTAACCCAATACCTAAGCGGAAGATTCGTAAAGAAACTTGACACTGAAGTATTTCAATTAATGGGCGTGGAAAATCACCTTTCTAGCAGCTTTGAATACTTTTTAATCAGTGCACTGATTTTTGCCATTGCACAGGTTTTTAAGCGCGGTGTAGAGATTCAGGCTGAAAACGAGTTAACGGTCTAAGCCATGGCAATCGTAG
>CAYNIK010000193.1:0-3200 GCA_964397145.1 uncultured Limnohabitans sp. | reverse complement strand
ACAAAATCGCCGAGGAAATTGCGGCCAAACTGGTACGCCATGGCTATGGTGTCATTACCGGAGGTGGGCCAGGCATCATGGAGGCAGGAAATAAGGGGGCCTTCTCAGAAGGTGGAAAGTCCGTAGGTCTCAACATCCAGTTGCCCTTCGAACAGTTCAATAACCTTTACATCGACCGAGACAAGCTGCTCAACTTTGATTACTTCTTTGTGCGAAAGGTGATGTTTGTTCGCTATTCCCAAGGATTTGTCGTACTCCCAGGAGGATTTGGTACGCTAGATGAGTTTTTTGAAGCGCTCACACTCATTCAAACCAACAAAATTGGTCGTTTTCCAATCGTATTGGTGGGGAAAGACTACTGGGGTGGATTGGTGGACTGGATCAAAAGTAGATTGCTCCAGGAAGACCTGCACTACATCAGTGAATCGGATTTGGACCTATTCTGTGTGGTAGATACCGCCACGGAAGCCGTCAAAGTGATTGATGAATTCTACAGCAAATACCTACTTAGCCCTAATTTCTAAGTCTGCCTTCTTAAAAATATTGATCTGAAATTAGGATACTTTTAGGCGAAGCTCGCCCTGTCTTTTGATCACCTTGAGGTCAAAAAACTGGTTGACAAATCCCTTGCAGTGGTTCTCGGCCCACTCTGCACGAGATTCTGTGTCATGAAGCAAGGTCATCCGAAGTAGGGTTTTCACGTAGGGCTCGTGCTGGCCCAGTTGCCGCACATAGGATACCAAGGTTGCGGTCCAGTCTTCTTGGAATTTTTCGAAATGCGTGCGCCCATCAAATAAAAGTTCGAGCTGGTTGTCCCCATGCCGAAATCGGTAGATACCACACAGCTGCCTGTAGATGACCCGGATTCGCTCACGAGGAAATTCATTTCTCTCCAAAATCGACCGATAGGTATGGTCCATCAACTGCAGGGGATTGTACAGCTGGGTATAAGACGCTTTTAATTCGGCCACCATCTGATCCAACAACTCCTCCTCCAGCACCGATTGGGCCTGACGAAGGATGTAGTTTTTGTCCAGAGGGAATAGTTTTTGAATCATTAGCGAAAGCTTTCTTTCACAAAAATAGAACTTCTTGCAAAAAATGCCTCCTTTCCTGGAAGGAAAAGCAAATCTTGCTCAAATTACTTCTTGCTTGCAGCTGCAAACATCTCTTCGATGAGTAGGGTATAAAAATGAGACACTTCCATACCCATCGTCCGCACCTGTTGCGAGATCAAACTGGTCTCGGTTTGGCCCGGCACCGTATTGATCTCAATAAAATAGAAGGCCCCAGTATCCTCTTGAAGGAAGTAGTCGATTCTGACTGCCCCCTTGCAGTTGAGCACTGCATAGACCTTTTTCGCAATGCGCTCCACACGTGCCACCTCTTCGGAATTCATGCGGCCTGGGGTGATTTCCTCACATACACCGGGTACATACTTGGCTTCGTAATCAAAAAACTCCCTGCTGCTGACGATTTCCGTCGCTGGCAACACGGTAATCTGTCCCTTTTCTTTAAATATCCCCACTGAAAACTCTCTGCCGGACACAAATTCCTCCACAAGCACCTGGGAATCTTCCGCAAAGGCCTTGTCCAGGGCTTCAGGCAGATCTTCCCAAGTCTTCACCTTACTCATTCCGATAGAACTTCCCCCATTGTTGGGCTTGATAAATAAGGGCAATTGAAGTTCCTCTTGGATTCTTTCTGCAGCCGTTGGCTCCTGCTCAAAAAGCTGCATCGAACGGGCCACCTGCAATTCAGGGATGGTTTGCACAATGGCTTTGGTATAGCCCTTGTTCATCGTGATCGCAGAGGTAAGCTGGTCACAGGTCGTGTAGGGAATGCCGAGCAAGTCAAAGTAGCCCGCTAGCTTGCCGTCCTCGCCAGGAGATCCATGCAGAATGGTAAACACCCCGTCAAAAGTGATTTTTTTACCCTTCAAATCCAGGCTAAAGTCATTGAGATCCACTGCGATTTTGTCCCCAGAAGGAGTCAAATGGTACCAATCCCCCGGATAGATGTAGATCGTAAATACCTCGTAAAGCGTACGATCAATGGTCTTCTCCACCACGGCGGCACTTTTTAAGGAGATCACTGACTCACCTGTAAAGCCTCCGGTGACCAAGGCAATTTTCTTTTTCATGGGGAAAAATTTACGCTGCGAAATAGCTTATTTTCTGTTTATGCTCCAAAGGTTTAGAATCCCTGAGCCATTTTATATCTTTAGGCCTTTCGATTCACCTGATCTGTATCCAAAAATAAAAAAATATGAGTAAGAATTGGCAATTCCGAGTACTGCTTTGCTGCGCAATGGCCGCGTTCAGCTTTTCGCTCCAAGCACAAACTCCTAAAAAAGTAAGTTTGGAGGACGTGTTCAAAAAAGGCACCTTCTCCCAAAAGTCGGTTTATGGCATCAATTGGATGAAAGACGGCAACTATTACAGTTCCTTGGTTCAGCGAAATGGTGCTCCCGTAGTGGTAAAAATCAAAGTCAGCACAGGCGAAGAGGCCGGCGTCCTACTCGATGGACAGGCATTAGGCATCGCATTTTCAGATTACAGTTTCAATGCCGATGAATCCAAGGCCCTTTTGGCTACGGATGTGGAGTCCATCTACCGCCGTTCCTCCAAAGGGATTTTTTATGTAGTTGACCTCGCCTCTGGACAAAAGCAGCAACTCATGGCAGGAGAAAAAATCTCCTACGCCACCCTTTCCCCGGACAACAATCAGGTGGCCTTTGTCAAGGACAACAACCTCTACGTGACCGATCTCGCTACCAACACCGTCACCCAACTTACCTTCGATGGGGAAGCCAACCGCATCATCAACGGGGCTGCAGACTGGGTGTATGAGGAGGAATTTTCCATGGCTCAGGCCTTCAAGTGGTCTCCCGATGGAAAGAAAATTGCCTTTATCCGGTTTGACGAAAGCGAAGTTCCAGAGTTCAACATGCAAACCTGGGGACCGCTCTACCCGGAAGACT
Organism: uncultured Limnohabitans sp.; assembly: GCA_964397145.1. Lineage (GTDB taxonomy): Bacteria > Bacteroidota > Bacteroidia > Cytophagales > Cyclobacteriaceae > Algoriphagus. The sequence continues at coordinate 217 of CAYNIK010000193.1, read as the reverse complement.
ACAAGTTTAAATACCCCAAGGCTGGTGAAAAAAATGCCTTGGTCTCCATTCATGTGGTAGACCTCGCCTCCAAAAAAGTACAAAAAATGGATGCAGGACCGGAAACAGATCAGTACCTGCCCCGCCTCTATTGGACCAAGGATGCAAACCAGCTCGCCTTTATCCGTCTCAATCGTCTTCAAAATCAACTGGACCTCCTGCAGGCCAATGCGAGCAC
>CAYNIK010000192.1:0-3230 GCA_964397145.1 uncultured Limnohabitans sp. | reverse complement strand
AACCATTCGATTTGACCTTCATTGTAGGTATGATTAGCAAGGACCGTGTGTGAAGTACCATCTGCATGATGGAAAACCACTTCCAAAGGCTTGCCTGGAGCAAACGAAGTCAAGCCATTGATGTCGATTACATCATTTTCTTGGATCAAGTCGTAATCCGAAGGATTTGCAAAAGTCAAGGCTAGCATACCTTGCTTCTTTAAGTTGGTTTCGTGAATACGAGCAAAAGATTTCACCAAGATCGCACGAACCCCTAGGAAACGAGGTTCCATGGCTGCATGCTCTCTTGAAGATCCTTCACCATAGTTTTCATCTCCGACCACAATCGATCCAATTCCTGCTGCTTTGTAGGCGCGCTGCGTTGCTGGCACTTCTCCATATTCACCAGTCAATTGGTTTTTCACCGAGTTAGTAGCATCGTTGAAGGCATTTACTGCTCCAATAAGCATGTTATTGGAGATATTGTCCAAATGGCCTCTGTATTTCAACCAAGGACCTGCCATGGAGATGTGGTCCGTAGTACACTTTCCTTTGGCTTTGATCAACAATTTCATTCCTTTCAAGTCAACCCCTTCCCATGCAGCGAATGAATCCAATAGTTGCAAACGATCAGAAGTTGGAGATACAAGCACTTGAACGGTAGATCCATCTTCAGCTGGAGCCTGATATCCAGCATCTTCTACAGCAAAGCCTTTGGTAGGCAATTCCAATCCTCTTGGCTCATCCAAGCGAACTTGGTTGCCTTCAGAGTTGGTCAAGGTATCCGTAAGTGGGTTAAAGGTCAAGTCACCAGCAATGGCTAGCGCAGTTACAATCTCTGGTGAAGCCACGAATGCGTGTGTATTTGGATTTCCATCTGCACGCTTCGCAAAATTTCGGTTGAAAGATGTGATGATGGAGTTCTTTTCTTGCTTTTCAGCGCCATGTCTAGCCCACTGACCGATGCAAGGTCCGCAAGCATTGGCAAGCACCACACCTCCCATTTTGTCGAAGGTGTCCAAAAATCCATCACGAGCCACAGTGAAACGAACTTGCTCGGAACCTGGAGTGATGGTATACTCAGATTTGGCTACCAATTTTTTATCTACAGCTTGTTGCGCAAGCGAAGCCGCTCTAGAGATATCCTCATAGGAAGAGTTGGTACAAGAACCGATCAATCCTACGTCCAACTTCGCTGGCCATCCATTTTCTCTGACAGCAGCAGCGAATTTAGAGATCGGCCATGCCAAATCTGGAGTGAATGGACCATTTACATGCGGCTCAAGTTCAGAAAGGTTGATTTCAATTACCTGATCAAAGTACTGCTCTGGGTTTGCATACACTTCAGCGTCACCCGTTAAATGCTCAGCGATGCCATTGGCCAATGCAGCGATATCGGAACGGCCTGTTCCGGAAAGGTAGGCAGCAGATTTTTCATCGTAACCAAAAATGGAGGTAGTAGCACCAATCTCAGCACCCATGTTACAGATGGTTCCTTTACCTGTAGCGGATAGTGAGCGTGCTCCTTCACCAAAATATTCCACGATCGCACCAGTTCCACCTTTTACGGTCAGGATACCTGCAACCTTCAAAATCACGTCTTTGGCGGAAGTCCAGCCCGACATTTTACCGGTCAACTTCACACCAATCAACTTTGGAAACTTCAGTTCCCAAGGCAATCCAGCCATCACATCACAGGCATCAGCACCACCCACACCAATCGCGATCATTCCTAGACCACCAGCATTGGGAGTATGGGAATCCGTACCGATCATCATTCCACCGGGGAAGGCATAGTTTTCCAATACCACTTGGTGAATAATCCCTGCTCCAGGCTTCCAGAATCCGATGCCATATTTATTAGATACAGAGGCCAAAAAATCATACACCTCTTTGTTTTTATCTTTTGCTTTGCTCAAATCTTGATCTGCGCCTATCTCCGCTTGAATCAAGTGATCGCAGTGAACCGTAGATGGAACAGCAACTTGTGAACGGCCTGCCTGCATAAATTGCAAAAGGGCCATCTGCGCGGTGGCATCTTGCATCGCAACGCGATCGGGTTGAAAATCAACGTAAGAGGTTCCTCTCTTAAATGCCTGACTAGCAGCTCCTTCCGTTAAGTGAGCATAAAGAATTTTTTCAGTCAATGTAAGCGGTTTGCCGACTACCTTTCTTGCCGCTGCAATGCGACTAGGGATCTGTGCATACACCTCTTTGATCATTTCGATATCAAAAGCCATCGTTTTGTATAGTTTATGGAGTAAATGGTTCAAATTTCCGACTGCGAATATAGGAAAAAGCAACAAAAAAGGTAACGAACATTCCGCTTTAAGGGTTGCCTAAATTGAAGTTAGTACCTGGGATTTCTGCAGGAATTTTCCCTAAACTCCCAACCCACTTAAAAATTGAAGCGTGTCTACCCCATCTGCATAGTCCCAGGGTGCAGGACACTGGGTTTGGCCAAAGGGAACTATTCCTGGAATACTTAGGCTTGAGCTTCCCACCATGCATTGAATCTGGCTCGCTAAAGCTGAAAGTTTGGATTGCAACTCAAATTCATCTTTATAGATCTCATAAAAAAGAACTCCAATAGGAGAAACCAAGTCTACCGATTCTTTGAGCAAAAGGAAACCATTGTCTAGGTGTGGAGTTCCATTGACCAAATAAATGGACTTATTGTACTCGTAATTGTTAACGTATTTGTGGTGGTTGGCTACCCATTCAAAGGATTGTAACGCATCGAGAAGTTGTGTCAACTGTTCCTGATTTTTGACAAATACCTTGGATACATTTCTACAGCCCAAACCAAAGTAATCGAAGATATCATGCCCTAAAGCCTGCAAATCATCCGCAGATTCATTTCCTTGGAGAATGGCTACAGAAATACGATTGGATCGAATCAAGTGAGGATACTTTCCAAAGTAATAGTTAAAGTATCGGGCAGAATTGTCACTTCCAGTAGCGATGTAGGCTTGCTTGTTTTTCAAGAGTTCTTCAACAAAAATTCTTTCTGAAAAACGGGGTTCAATTGCTTTCAATTGGTTAAGTAACCACAGTGGCAATGCTGAATCTTGAGAACTTAGTTTGATGCAAGCCGAATGGCCTGCAATCAAGACCGCCAAAATATCGTGAAAGCCTACCCCAGGGATATTTCCAGCAAGCATCAACCCAATTTGCTGTGGCGGATTCGTTTCTGAAAAAGAATAGTTAGCCACCCATTTTTCCAAAGCCTGGGCATCTAGCAGAACTTG
>CAYNIK010000191.1:0-3234 GCA_964397145.1 uncultured Limnohabitans sp. | reverse complement strand
ACTTGAGCTTGATTACTAGAAACCCAACTACGGGTGCCTTTGGGGTATTGTCTGGACAGCCTGGACCATTAACCTCCGCTCAAATCGAAGAGCAAAGAGGTTGGTACAACATCAATCCAGCAGCTGGGACTATCCGTCAATTGACTAGAGCTGTAACTGGCGAAGGAACCGACTGGTACGATGCAATCACCCGATTTGCTCCATTGAACAGACATTCTTTGGGCTTCAATGGTGGTTCTGAAACTTCAAGATTCTTCATTGGCTTGGGTATTCAGGAGCAAGGTGGTATCCTGATTGGTAACAACTTCAAAAGATACTCTTTGCGTGCCAACTCTGAATTTGACGTAACTAAACGCATCCGTGTAGGTCAAAACTTCCAGGCTACTTACCGTCAGGTATTGGGTCAGACTGGTGGAACAGGCGGACGAGGTGTTGCCGCGGATGAAAACGACATCCTTCAGGCCTTCCGTATGCCTTCCATCATCCCAGTATACGATGAGTTTGGTGGCTATGCAGGTACTGCTTCTAGAGGTTTTAACAACCCAAGAAACCCAGTAGCTTCTCGTGATGGACAGTTGAACAACAGAAACTTCAACGCAAATGCCTTCGGTAACGTGTATGCAGAGTGGGACATCATTGATGACCTGACTTTCAGAACTTCCATCGGTGGACAGTACAACAACTACTACTACTGGGATTATTCTAGACTTCAGTACGAAAACTCTGAAAACAACTCAGCGTTTGGATATGGTGAAGGTTCTGGATTCGTATTTGGCTGGACTTTCACCAACACCTTGTCTTACAAGAAAAAAATTGACAAGCATGACTTCAATGTCCTAGTAGGACAAGAAGCCTTGAACTCTGGTGCAGGAAGAAACATGAGTGCAGTAGGTCAGAATCCTTTTTCTACTGACCCAGATTTCATTACCATTTCTAACTTGCCAGTAGGTACTCGTCAAGTAAACTCAGATCAGTTTAAAGGAGTAAACTTCAACTCGTACTTCGGTCAGTTGCGTTATACCTTCGATGACAAGTACATCTTGAGTGCTGTTGTTCGTCGTGACGGTTCTTCTCGATTCGGTGCCAATGCGAGATACGGGGTGTTCCCTGCATTCTCAGCAGCATGGAGAGTTTCCTCCGAATCTTTCCTTCAAGGTGCTACTTGGATCGACGATTTGAAGATTCGTGGTGGTTGGGGACAAATGGGTAACTCCAATAACGTAGATCCAAACAACCAATATTCCTTGTTTGCTGGTAACGTAGGAGCTTCTTCTTACGATATCACCGGTTCTAACTCTGGTGCAGTGATTGGTTTCAGAAGATCTCGTATCGGTAACCCGAATGCACAGTGGGAAACCGCCATTACTCAAAACGTTGGTTTTGACGGTACCTTCTACAACGGTAAGTTGGATGTGATTTTCGATTGGTGGAGAAAAGATACCAAAGACTTGTTGTTTACAGTTCCAATTCCATTGACTGCAGGTAGCAACGCATCTCCTCCTGCTGTAAACATTGGTGAAATGGCTAACAGAGGTTTGGACCTTTTGGTCACTACTCGTGGTAACTTGACTTCTGACTTAACCTATGAAGTAACTGCTACAGGATCTATTTTGAAAAACGAGATCGTAGCACTTTCCCCAGGTTTGAGTTTCATTACCTCCATCAACCCTTCTTATAGAGGTATTCAGCCGATCCGTAATGCGGTAGGTCAGCCACTTTCTTCTTTCTTTGGATTCAATGTCCTTGGCTTGTTCCGTAATGCAGAAGATGTGTCTAAGCATGCTACCCAAGACGGTGCTGCTCCAGGCCGCTTCAAGTATGAAGACGTAAATAAGGATGGTAAAATCACTCCAGATGACCGAGTATTCCTTGGAAATCCTGTTCCTGATTTCACCGGTGGTATGAATTTTACTTTAGGTTACAAAGCTTTTGATCTTTCTGCATACTTGTATACTTCTATCGGTAACGAAATCTGGAACCAGTCTCGTTGGTTCACCGACTTCTTCCAAACCTTTGAAGGTGCTGCTAAGTCTGCAAGATTGCTCGAAGCTTGGACTCCTCAAAACTTGGATGCTACCATCCCTGTAGTTGAGCGTGTATCTAACTTCTCTAACGCAAACGTTGCCAACTCTCACTATGTGGAAGATGGATCTTACTTGAGATTGCAGAACTTGACCTTAGGTTACTCTGCTCCTGCTAGCGTATTGCAGAAGTTGAAAATGGAAAGATTGAGAGTGTTTGGTTCTGTGAATAACCTATTTACCATTACTGGTTATGAAGGTTTGGATCCGGCAGTTGGTGGTGACGCTGACTTGACCTTCGGTATTGACGTAGGTAACTACCCAGTGACTAGAGGTTGGACTTTCGGTCTTAACTTAAGCTTCTAAGCTTAAAACAATCAAATTTGAATCGAGTTATAGAAACTATAATTGATTAAACAAATGAACAATTTCAAATTAAAAATCGGTGCCCTGCTTGCATCCGGAGCGATGCTAGTAGCAGTGAGTTGTAGCGAGGAGTTTCTGGAAGTCCCGCCGGTTGGACAGTTGTCTGAAAATCAGCTTTCTTCATTAGCTGGTCTAGATGCGTCTTTGATCGCGGCCTACTCCCAAGTAAACGGACGAGGCAACAGATTAGGCTCTCCATCCAACTGGGTGTGGGGTAGTATTCGTGGTGGTGAGGCCAATAAAGGTACTGACCCAGGTGACTTTACGACAATTAACCCAATCCAGCGTTTTGAAAATGACGCTGCAGGAGGTGAAATGGGATCGAAGTACAATGTATGTTACGAAGGGATTGCACGAGCAAACAACGTGTTGAGACTGTTGACTAAGGCAGGTCCAGATGTGACTCCAGCTGATCAGGCTCGTCTTTCGGCACAAGCTAGATTCTTGAGAGCGCACTTCTACTTTGAGCTTGCTCGTGATTACAACAGAACTCCGTATGTAGACGAGAAAGTAGACTATGGAACTGGATTAGAGAAAGTGAAAAATGACAAGGACCTGTGGCCTTTCATTATTGCCGATCTAGAGTATGCGATCTCTAAGCTTCCTGCGACTCAGCCTCAAGTAGGTCGAGTTAACGTTTGGGCTGCGAAGTCTTATTTGGCTAAAGTGTACATGTATACTAAGGAATTTACCAAAGCAAAAGCTTTATTTGACGATGTAATTGCCAATGGCGTTACTTCAAATGGCTTGAGATACAACTTGGTACCTTACTACGATGACATGTTCC
>CAYNIK010000190.1:0-3245 GCA_964397145.1 uncultured Limnohabitans sp. | reverse complement strand
ACAGCTTGGAGAGCGGTGGCCCAGGATCCAAACTTTTTAAATCTTCCAACGGTGGCAAAACTTGGGAGGAACTTTCTTCCAAAGCAACCTTCCCGAAAGGAGTACTCGGCATCATGGGAATCGCGGTATCGCCAAAGAATTCCAACCGACTGTATGCCATCATCGAAAACGAAAAAGGTGGTGTCTACACTTCCAAAGATGCAGGTCAAACCTGGGAGCTCGTAAACGAAGACCGAAACTTACGTCAGCGTGCCTGGTATTATTCTAGAATCTATGCTGACACCCAAAATGAGGAGACCATCTATGTCCTCAACGTGAGCTACCATAAATCTACCGATGGTGGCAAAACCTTCAAAGGAGCAAATGCCCCACATGGTGACCACCACGATCTTTGGATTGATCCAGCCAACAACCAACGCATGATCATCGCCGATGATGGAGGGGCACAAGTTTCAGAAGATGGAGGAGCAACTTGGTCGACCATGATGAATCAGCCGACTTCTCAGTTTTACCGAGTGACAACCGACAATAGTTTTCCATACCGGATCTATGGTGCACAGCAAGACAACTCTACGGTTCGTATTCGTCACCGCAATGATGGTGGAGCGATTACGGAATCAGATTGGGAGCCTACTGCTGGTGGAGAATCCGGTTGGATTGCCCCAGATCCCCTAGATAACGATATTGTATACGGAGGATCTTATGGAGGACTACTCACTCGTGAAAACCATCGAAATGGTACTTCACGCACCGTCAACGTATGGCCAGATAACCCAATGGGACATGGAGCGGAGGGAATGAAGTACCGATTCCAATGGAACTTCCCGATTTTCTTCTCTCCTCACAATCCCAAATTGCTTTACACCACCAGTAATCAATTTCACCGCTCTACGAATGAAGGTCAAACTTGGGAGTTGTTTTCTCCAGACTTGACTCGAAATGACAAGAGCAAACTCGGTCCCTCAGGAGGTCCGATTACCAAGGACAACACTTCTGTGGAGTATTATGCCACCATTTTTACTGCCGCCGAATCTCCGGTGAAGCAAGGAGTAATCTGGGCAGGATCTGATGATGGATTGGTGCATGTGACTGCAGACAATGGAAAAACTTGGCAAAATGTAACCCCTAAAGACATGCCGGAATGGCTTCAAATTAATTCCATCGAAGCCAGCCCGTTTGCTGCAGGAGAGGCGTATTTTGCAGCAACAGGCTACAAGACAGGTAACTTCGCCCCCTACCTTTACAAAACCAAGGACTATGGAAAGACTTGGACCAAGATTGTCTCTGGAATTAACGAAGAACACTTTACGCGTGTAGTACGCGCTGATCCAGCCAAAAAAGGGATGCTCTATGCCGGTACCGAAACAGGCATGTACTATTCCAAAGATGATGGTGCAAGCTGGCATTCCCTGCAATTAAACTTGCCGATTGTTCCGATTACGGATTTGACGATCAAGGAAAATAACTTAATCGCGGCCACCCAAGGAAGATCGTTCTGGATCATCGATGACTTGACGGTACTTCACCAAGCAGAAGTTGGACTAGAAAACAAAGCCTTCCACCTCTACAAACCTCAAGATTCCTACCGTATCGATGGGATGAAGCGTAAAAGCTTGACCGATGGAACCAATCGGCCTGGTGGTGTCTTGGTCTATTATTTCCTCAAGGAAAAACCAACCAACGAAGTAAAGATTGAATTCTTCAATGATAAAAATCAACTCATCCGCTGGTTCTCTACTAAAGGAGTCAATGGAGATACGTTGAAGGTAAAACCTGGATCAGGAGAGTTTAACTGGAATCTTCGAGCAGAGAATGCGGAAGGATTTGATGGGATGATCCTGTGGGCAGCTAGCCTTAGAGGCCCTAAGGTGGTACCTGGTACTTACAAAGTGCGCATGACCGTGGACGGGCAATCCCAAGAGCAAACCTTCAAGGTGCTTGCAGATCCGCGCTATGAATCTACCCAAGAGGATTTGGAGGCGCAGTACAACTACTTGTTGGCCGTGCGTGACAAACTTACTGAAACGCATCAGGCAATCAAGTTGATCCGTGCGTACCGCACTGAATTGGACTCGCTCACCACCAAGCCGGAGAATCTGGACCAAATCAAAGCAGAAATGCAGGCCATCGAGGAGACCTTGTACCAAACACAAAACCGAAGCGGTCAGGATCCGCTCAACTTCCCTATTCGATTGAATAATAAGTTGGCTCACTTGACTAGTGTGGTGGGAAGTGGAGATTACCGACCTACTGATTCTTCCGAAGAGGTACGTAAGGAACTTACCGAACAAATTGATGTGCAACTGGCCCGTTTCCGAAAACTGGAGCGGGAACAAATCTCTCGAGTGCTGAATATCGAGGAGATGAAAACGAAGTTGGAAAAGAAAAAATAAGCAAATGGCCCCGTCCTTACGGGGCCATTTTTTTTAGAAAGGTTGGTAGGAAAGGATTTGTTCTAAAAACATCTTGGCACTACCCGGAGAAAGCAGGAGAATACAAACTATCCCGAAAATGGCACCATAGAGGTGTGCATCGTGATTGATATTGTCTTGGCCTTGCTGTCCCTTGACATAGGAATAAATCAGAAAGAACCCGCCCAATAAGAAACCGGGAAGACAGAGTAACCCAAAGAGACAAATGTCTGAAAGAGGCATCAGAATAATGCTGGCAAAAACCGTTGCAGCAGTACCCCCCGAAGCGCCTAAGGCTTGGTAGTAGCTATTTCCCTGCTGCTTCACATAGGTAGGAATATCGGCAATCACGATCGCAGCAAGGTAAAACCCCACGAAAATCAAACCTCCCAGCTCTAGCCCAAACTGAAATTTAAAGAAGCGTTCCACGACCCCTCCAAAAAAGTAGAAGGTAAACATATTGAACAACAGGTGCATGAAATCCTTATGGATAAATCCGGAAAGGATAAAGCGATCCCATTGGTTCCGCTGCTTGATTCGGTAGGGGATAAACATCCAGCGGTCCAGCAGAGCAGGCCGATTGAAGGCAAGGATGCTGCTGAGGGACGTCACTCCGATCAGGAGGGTAGTCAAAGAAAAGTCCATTGGCTCCTATTTTTCGCGGTGCATCAATTCTTGGGTGACTCCAAGTAGTGCCGCGTAATAAGTTGGGTCATTAATCTGTAGCGCTTCCAGTTGTTGAAATCCTTTTTCAAAATAGGATTGCATCTTCGTTTCTGTCAGGGAGCGAATGCCCAGTTTCTCGTAGATGACTTTGACTGCGGCTACTTTTTC
>CAYNIK010000189.1:0-3263 GCA_964397145.1 uncultured Limnohabitans sp. | reverse complement strand
TTGAAATCAGTTTTGAAGAAGAGCAGCAAGCTCATGAAGAGTTGTATGGAATGTATACCAGCCTTGCGGGCTAAGTTTTCCGTTTTCGCGTTTTTTTTACTCTTGATCCTAGGAGGATGTAGTGATCCTGCTACGCTCGGCCTTGAACTTGCTCCTGAAAACAATCAGATCGGCGTGTTCTACAAAGAAATTCCTTTGGAAGCTCAGGTCGTATTACTGGACTCTTTCAATACCACCAACTCAGGGATCCTCATTGTGGGTGCCGAGGAAGATCCGTATTTTGGAAAGACTAAAAGTACGGCTTATACCCGATTGCACATCGAACAGGGGAGCGCGAGACCTACTTCTGTAGCGGTATTGGATTCTGTATTTTTCAACTTATCCACGGTTAGTGTCAATGGTTCCGACTTGGATAAAAAGAAGAAGTATTCGATTCACTTGCTTACCAAGCCGTTGGAGGACACCTTGTATTACAACTTCAGCAAGCTCCCCTATCAGGCAAATTCAATTGCAGAAATAGAAGTTGCCTTTAATAATACCAAAGACACGCTGTTGAAAGCTCCAGTCAATGAGGTGTTTGCAGGAGAAGTATTTGGCAAACTGAAGCGAGGCACTGAGTTTGAAAACCTTTTTAATTTTAGAAAATATCTTCCGGGAGTGGCTATTGTGCCAAGAGAAGGAGACAATGCTACTGCAGGATTTTCCTTGGGAGGTAATACAGGAATTACCTTTTATTACCACAACACAGGGGATACAACTAGGTTGAAGTACAGCATTACTACTTTTTCTTCCCGTAGCTTCAATGGAATCGAGTCTGACCGTCGTGGTACACCTACCGAAGTAGTACGGGAATACCAAAAATCCTATTCGACAGGCAATGTGGTAGGGATGAAATCAGGTGTTGGGTTAGCGCTTCGACTGAATACGCGTCCTTTAGATGCTTTTCTAGACACCTTGTCTGGGGTTGTATTCAATCAAGTAACCCTGCAGTTGGGACCTATCGAAGAGCAGCCTTCTGGGCAAACGCCGATATCTGGCATGGTGATGAAGTTTGTTGATTCACAAAATCGGGTCTTGTTGAGTTCTATCAACAAAGCTGAGCTTCATCTTCAAGGCGATGGACAGCTTCAGGTGATCGAAGGAGAGGATGGAGATAAGCTTCCCAACAATTTCTTCCCTTCTGCTGCCATCATTAGCTACGATGCCACCTCCAAAACTCAGCGCGTGGGCATCAGTTCATACCTGAATGCACTCTACAAGAAAGAGTTGCAGCGCAAGGACTTGCTGCTCTATGCGATCACCCCGAATACAGGGGATGATTTCAAGCGCTCGCTACGTCAGTTTAAAGTCAACAAAGACAAGGTGAAAATCACGCTGATTTACTCCAAGACCAAGTAGCCCAATAAATTCATTGAAGTGGCCGATAATCCCCTTTTGAATTTATAAAAGGGGATTATTTTTTTTGGCACAATTCCTGTTTCTTTGTCTCACCAAAACCAACTTTTATAAATTTTTAGTTATGTGCGGAATAGTCGCTTATGTAGGGCAGCAAGACGCCCTTCCCATCATTCTTAAGGGATTAAAAAGACTTGAATACAGAGGCTATGACTCTGCGGGAGTCGCCTTGATTGATCAAAAAGGACTGAGTATTTACAAGAAGAAAGGTAAGGTTGCTGAGCTGGAGAATCACCTGGCAGAAGGTGGAGACCTTCATGCCAAGGTAGGCATCGGACATACTCGCTGGGCCACGCATGGTGAACCCAATGATGTCAATGCGCACCCACACTATTCTTCTTCCGAGCGTTTTGCAATGATCCACAATGGAATCATTGAGAATTATGAGGTACTCAAAACCGATTTATTGAAGAAGGGCTACACCTTTCAAAGTGATACCGATACGGAGGTTTTTGTCAAGTTTATTGAAGATATCTACCAACACAACAAGTGTACTTTGGAAGAGGCTTTGCGCCTCGCTTTACACAAAGTAGTCGGGGCTTATGCCATCGTTTTGATCAATTTGGAAGAACCCAATACGCTGATTGCTGCACGAAAAGGTTCTCCTTTGGTCGTAGGTGTAGGGGAAGGAGAATTCTTCTTGGCCTCAGATGCTACTCCATTTATTGAGTATACCAATAAAGTAGTGTACTTGGATGACTACGAGATCGCTGTGGTCCGTGGAGGAGAATTGCAGATCAAAACTATCGAAAACGTCGAGACGAATCCTTACATCAACCAATTGGAGATGGAGTTGGAAGCGATCGAAAAGGGAGGATACCCGCACTTTATGCTCAAGGAAATCTATGAGCAGCCCAAGTCTATTGCAGATTGTCTTCGTGGACGATTGGATGCCAAAGGGGGTAGATTGATCCTCGGGGGCCTTCGGGAGTACATGAATAAATTTCAGAATGCCGAGCGCATCATTATCACTGCTTGCGGGACTTCCTGGCATGCCGGATTAGTGGCCGAGTACTTATTCGAAGAGTTTGCTCGCATTCCCGTAGAAGTGGAGTATGCTTCGGAGTTCCGTTACCGCAATCCAGTCATCAATGAAAAAGATTTTGTGATTGCCATCTCCCAATCAGGTGAAACTGCAGATACTCTGGCGGCCATCGAGCTAGCCAAATCACGTGGAGCGACCATTTTTGGGGTGTGTAATGTGGTGGGATCTTCCATTCCACGAACTACCCATGCGGGTTCTTACACCCATGCGGGCCCAGAGATTGGCGTGGCATCGACCAAGGCATTTACTGCACAAATTTCCGTTTTGGCCATGATGGCCATCAAGCTAGGGTACCAGCGTGGCACGCTATCCGAAAGCACCTACATTCAGCTTTTGCATGAGCTAGAAGCCATCCCATCCAAAGTAGAAAAGGCACTTCAGTCCAATGTGCTTATTGAGCAGATTGCAGCGGAGTACAAGGATGCTCGCAACATGTTATACTTGGGTAGAGGGTATAATTTCCCTGTGGCTTTGGAAGGTGCCTTGAAGTTGAAAGAGATTTCTTACATACACGCAGAAGGCTATCCTGCCGCAGAAATGAAGCACGGTCCGATCGCCTTGATTGACGAGGAGATGCCGGTGATCTTTATTGCCACTCAGGATAGTTCCTACGAAAAAGTTGTCAGCAATATCCAGGAGGTAAAGGCCCGTAAGGGTAAGATTGTGGCAGTAGTCACCGAAGGAGATACGCAGGTGAAGGCTTTGGCTGATCACGTGATCGAAATTCCTGCTACCCACGAAGCCTTTGCGCCATTGGTGGCGG
>CAYNIK010000188.1:0-3319 GCA_964397145.1 uncultured Limnohabitans sp. | reverse complement strand
ACCAAAAAGGTGAGTGGAAGAAAGAAGGCCGAGAAAATGGTCAGCAGCTTCATTACTTCATTTGTTTTTTGGGAAGTACTGGATAAGTAGATGTTTAACAGGGAGTTGGCTTCATCTAGAAAATCCTCAAATTGAAGAATTAGGCTGGATGCAGTTTCCTTTAAATCCTGAAGTAGCCCTTCATTTGTGGGCTGTACCTCCAAATGAAGGAGTACGGTTTGGGTCATGTGAAGCACTTTTTTACATGATCTAGCCTTAGCTTTGGCAAAATAGAGTGACTCCACAGAAAATCGCTTTTTTCGACCTAGGAAAACATCACTTTCAAATCGATCCATTTCTTCGGACAACCAATCTGCTGGCTCTTGGTAGGTTGCCAACATTTTCTCTGTAATTTTTAAAATTAGAGCTTCAGGGTTCTCAAAATGACCTTTAACTTCTTCTAGAAAAGGGAATGGCTTTTGATGGACCGTGAGTAAGATTTCATTCGTAAAGAAGAATCCAATTTTGTTACTCAGCTCTGGAATGGTGGTGAGCCGCTCATTTGATTTTACACTGTAAGCTCGTAAAATCATAAAGTTGAATTCTCCAACCTTTTCTAGTTTGGGTAGGTGTCCTACTTGCAGCAAGTCTTCCAAAAGATGGGGATTTAGTCCATAGGGTTGGATGATTTCATTCAATTCAATCAATTTGGGATTTTCCAAATCGATCCATTGAAAATTGGCAAAATCACTACGTTTTTCTTTCATGACTTCATAAAATTTCCAGTAGGCAGGTGCAGGTGATTAAGGTTGGGAAGCTACCCGCCTTTTTTAAAATTTAGTTTGTTGGCTTTTATTCAGATTGCGGTCAAAAATAAAGGGGCCAAAGGGAAGAAGGGAAGCAACCAAAGCAAAGAATGTTCGACCAAAACTCCATTTCAAACTCTTTGCCGTAGGAAAAACTGCATAGATGTAGACAACAAACAATACTCCATGGGCCCATCCAGTGTATTTGACGGCAAGAGGCATGTCAAAACCATACTTTAAAGGCATTGCTATCCCAAGAAGTAATAAAAAGGAGAGGCCTTCAGCTAAACTAATCCATTTGAACCGTTTAGCCCAGCGTACTTGTGTTTCGTTCATTTTGATCCTGTGCTAAGGTTGAAAAGGAGTTGAAGGGCAGCCCATAATTGTCGTTTTAAGTTTTTGTCTTCGGAAATACTCGTTAAAGCATCTGCAAAAAGGTATTCCGTTTCCCCTTCAGTATGGATTTCATAGGGGTTGATTGGGAGTTGATTGATTGGATGTTTGACCCGACCAAACTTGAGGACAACATGGGCATTCAAGGATTGAAAATCTTCCATGCTGCGGTTTTCAAGACTTTCCGCAGCAAGTAATCCTACCTCAGTCATGGAATGGCCACAAGCATTTAGCATTTTGACGAGCATGTCCATAACATCCGGATTGAGGCTGGATTCCTCATGAAGCACTAAAATTCCTTTGGTGAAATTCCCTTGTACTTGAATGGGCTCAAAGACTGGTCCTGAAGGGATTGCTTCTGGTAAATTGGAAGGTTCAACAGTTTCTATGTCCAAATCGGCAGGTTTTGAATTCGCTTCATTTCCTAAATGCGTATTTCGAACTTCTCTAGTGCCTAAAAGTGATTGTGCGATACTTTTCTGGTCCTCAGGAAGCAGAAATAACGTGTCATCTAAGAAGTTTTGTACGAATTCGAGGCTGTCATTTTCCATGTCTAAAGTTGGTAAAAATTTACCCTTTGACAAAGAAGTAGCTGAAGGTCCTGAATCTAATCTTCTTTCTTTCGTCATTTTTTGTAGATTATTTAGCCGTGAACTAATCTTCCTTCATCTCAAAAGCAAATTCATCCTAAACTTTCGTTTGGATCCTGTGTTAATTACCTTGAACTCCAACACTTTTTATGGGATCTACTTCTTCTTCCTCTCCCAAACTCACCGTAGCCCTAGCCGGCGCTGGAGGATATATTGGAAGTTGGTTTATCGAACAATACAAACATGACTACCACTTGATTGGATTGAGTCGTGGAAAAGCGGTTTCCAATCCCTATCCAGAAGTGGAATGGAGGCAAGTTGAACTCTATTCAATTACCTCTACGGCTGAAGCACTTCGCGGAGTTGATGTAGCCATCTACTTGGTACACTCCATGAGTGCCTCTACGCGACTCAACCAAGGGAGTTTTGAGGATACGGATCTGATTCTTGCAGATAACTTTAGTCGTGCGGCAGAAATTGCAGGCATCAACCAGATTATTTACCTCGGTGGATTGATACCGGATGAACCTGAAGCACAGCTGTCTCGGCATTTGAAAAGTAGGTTGGAGGTCGAGCAAACCCTTGGATCTAGAACAGCCAAATTAACTGCTATTCGGGCTTCGATCATTGTTGGGCCGGGAGGATCAAGTTTCGACATGATTAAAAACCTGGTTCAAAAATTACCGGTACTCATGTGTCCCAAATGGACCAATTCCTTGACCCAGCCCATTGCTTTGCGAGATACCTTAGAAATTCTTACTTGCTGTATCGGGAATCCAAAGGTATATGATCAAGTGATTGAAATTGGAAGCCCAGAAGTGGTAAGTTACCGAGACATGCTTAGCCGAACCGCAAAGGTGATGGGGAAAAAGAGGCTTATCTTTTCAGTCCCCATTTTCTCTTTGGGCTTTTCCAAGTTTTGGGTAGGACTTTTTGGAAAAACGCCCCCACAACTCGTGTCACCCTTGGTTGAAAGTTTGAAACATACCTTGGTGGTCAATCCAGCACATGCTTTTAAAGAAAAAGAGTTGACCTATCTTGGCTATGAGGATTCGGTAAAGGTAGCTTTGTCCATTCAAGAAAGACCAAAATTACCCACGTTCAAGTATAAAAAAGGCTTGAAAAATACCGTGAGATCCTTGCAGCGGATGACCAATCTTGGAGCACACGATGCGCTCTGGGTAGCTTATCGCTATGCGCTTTGGCTGCCGTATTTTTTTCGTTTTATCATTCGAGGAAAACTCAAAGGAACTAGTGTGCTTGGTTTTCATCTCCTCTGGGGAAAGCAACCGATGTTGGAATTGACTCATGTACCTGATCGCAGCGATAGCCAAAGGCAACTATTTTACATTACGGGAGGCTGGCTTGTCAAACGATACGATTACGGCTGGCTTGAATTTCGTGAGGTCCTGGATGGCAAGTACATCATTTCAGCCATCCATGAGTTTGCACCTCGTTTGCCATGGTTTATCTACATCAATACACAGGCTCGTTTACACCTTTGGGTCATGAATCGCTTTCAAAAGTATTTGGAAAAAAAAGCAGACCTTT
>CAYNIK010000187.1:0-3338 GCA_964397145.1 uncultured Limnohabitans sp. | reverse complement strand
AAATGGCATTCTACGATGCAGAAGACAACCAAAATCTCGCAGAAGACTTCCTCAAATACATCATCCGTTATGCCTTGGAGCACTGCGCAGAAGATCTTGCCTTTTTGGATCAGCGTGCTGCGGAAGAGGAGCAAAGCAAGCCTACCGAGCAACGCGCAGAATTAGGTCTTCTTGAGAAATTAAAGTTTGTGGTAGAAAATGATTTTGTGCGTCTCACCTATACGGAGGCAATCGATATCTTGCGCAACTCTAACCACAACAAAAAGAAGAAATTCGCTTACCTCATCGAAGAATGGGGAACGGACTTGCAATCCGAACACGAACGCTACTTGGTGGAAAAGCACTTCAAAAAACCTGTGATCCTCACCGACTACCCGAAAGGCATCAAGGCCTTCTACATGCGTCAAAATGAAGACGGGAAAACAGTAGCTGCCATGGATATCTTATTTCCTGGCATTGGAGAGATCGTAGGTGGATCTCAACGGGAGGAGCGCTTAGATAAGCTCAGCCAACGCATGGAAGAAATGCATATCCCTGCCGAAGAGCTCAGTTGGTACCTTGACACCCGAAGATTTGGTGCAACCCCACATGCAGGCTTTGGATTGGGCTTCGAGCGAATGGTACAGTTTGTCACTGGCATGGGCAATATCCGGGATGTAATTGCCTTTCCAAGAACTCCAGGAAACGCTGAGTTTTAAACGAAGCATATAAATGAAAATGCCTCCAAAAATTTCAGTTTTGGAGGCGTTTTTTTTTAGCTGACTACCTTAATTCGCCAAGCCAAGGGAATACAAATCAGGCTAAAGAAAATAGCCAAGTAGCCCACATAATTGAAATTGGTCAATTGACCTAGCTCATTTTCTCCAATCATGAAACCCGCTGCAAGGGAAGCAAAACCAGCCGCTAGCTGTTGAACGGCAGAATTGAAACTCAAAAAGCTACCTCTATTTTCGGGCTGAGCCGTGCCAGTCACCAAAGCAGCAGCAGGCACATAGCGCCCATTGGAGGTCACAAAAAAGAAAGTAGTCACCACCAGTACCAAGGCAACAGGGGTAACGCCAAGATGCGTGATGATCCCAATAGGAATCAAGTTGAGTAACATGAAAATCGTAAAGATTTGCAACTTCCCATACTTGTCTGCCAGCTTACCTACCCAAGGGGAAGTAAACATGGTGAATGCCCCTCCGGCCATGTAGACATAGGTGAGTTGCAATTCCGTAAAGCCCACATTGGCCACATTGTAAGGACTTAGAAAAGGGATGATCATAAACTGCCCCAGCATCATCATGATGGAAAGGCTAATGGCACGCATTTGATTGGGATTACTGGTCACTCGACTGACCACAGTAAAGGGATGTGGACGCTTACTCCCCGCGCTGAGATGGCCTGTGATGGAGGGAATAAACTTGGCAATCATGCCTAAGCTCACAATGGATAAGGCCGATAAAATGTAGAAAGGCGTATGCCAATCGGATAAGCTCGCCAAAAAGAGTCCCAAGGGCACTCCCATAACAGACGCAAAAGAAAAGGCAGACATCACTAATCCCATGGCCCTACCCCGACGCTCATCTGGCACTACATCACCAATAATGGCCAAAATTAATGCCGAAGTAAGGCCTCCAAAAATCCCTGACACCACACGAGCAAGAAGCAAAATCGGATAATTCGGGGATAGCGCACAGCCTAAGGTTCCTACAGTAAAGCCTACAAATACCCAGATTAGGATTCGCTTTCGGTCAAAGCGATCCAAGAAAAAGGCTCCAAAGAAACTGGACGCACCAGCGCTGAAGGTATAGGAAGAGACCAAAAAACCAAACTCACTGGGACTGATTTCAAACAAGCGCATCAGTTGCGGGCCTAGCGGCATCAACATCATGAAGTCCACGATGTGAATAAAGTTGATGGCGGCTAAGGTCCAGAGTAAGGCTTTCTCTTGTTTCATGAAAAATTAAAAATAGAAATAGGGTAGAAATACGGTGGAAATAGAAAAGAAATAAAGTGGAAATACGATTGAAATAAAGTAGAAATAACTGGACTGAAACTAGTCCAATCCGATGCGACGGTAGGTTTCAGGAATGGCTTCGATCAGATCGTGCGCCATTGTACCACGCAGGTATTTTTCTCCCGCGAGCTCTCCTGCCATTCCATGATGAAACACCCCACAAAGGACCGCATTTTCTGGGGAATAACCTTGCCCTAAGAAAGAAGTTAGGATTCCAGTCAAGGCATCGCCCATGCCTGCCGTGGCCATGTATTTACAACCGCTCGAGTTGAAAACTTGACGACCATCTGCAAGGCAACACAGGGTATTGGCTCCTTTAAGTACAAGATTTACCCCATAGGTGAGGCAACATGCTTTTGCCTTGGCCATGCGCTCCAGATGATTCTGAGCAGGCCCAAACAAGCGATCAAACTCTTTCAAGTGTGGGGTTAGAATACTTCCTTTGGGAATCAGAGCCCAAATACTCGGATCTTTTGCCAAGCAATTCAAAGCATCGGCATCCAATACAACTGGCTTTCTTGCAAGGGAAAGGATCTTCTTCAACATTTCCACTTGGTCTAGGCCCAATCCAGGTCCAATCCCAACCGCATCGTAAGTCGAAAATTCCTGCTCCTCTCCAAATACACACATCGCCTCTGGTACCGCTGCTGCAAGGGCGCTCCGCTCCGCCTCAGGAATCAAACAAGTCACCAAACCGGAACCCGTACGAAAAGCTGCTTTAGAAGCCAAAATCGCAGCACCAATTTTCCCTTTGCTTCCTGCTACCAGTAGAATTTTTCCAAAATCTCCCTTGTGTGCAAAACGATGAAATCGGCGATGGAGAGGGAGTAGATCCCGCTCTTCTAAGAAAAAGGTTGAAGTGGAAAATTCGGTGAATTCCTCCTCTTCAAAACCTATATCCAACACCACTAGTTCACCTGTGTAGGCTGCATGCTCTGGAAGAAGTAAAGCCAATTTTGGAAAACCCAAAGTGACCGTCAGATCCGCTTGGACCGCTATTCCAGAGAGTACCGAATCAGCTGGCAAACCACTTGGAAGGTCTAGCGAAATAATTGTTCCACCAAAGGAATTAATACGTTGGACCCGCTCTTTTGCTTCTTCACGAAGAGGCCCTACACAGCCCTGGCCCAGATACGCATCGATCAAAACACCCGCCATAGGGAAAGTGAAAGTGTCAAGTGAGGAACGTTTAACTGGGGAAGGAAGAAGGGAAAGATTTTGAGCGCAGTCCGGGGATAACTTGGCACCTGTGGAAAAGCAGGTAACCACCTCCACAGCGTATCCAAGAGAGAATAAGATTCGGGCGATAGCCAACCCATCCCCTCCATTGTTTCCT
>CAYNIK010000186.1:0-3343 GCA_964397145.1 uncultured Limnohabitans sp. | reverse complement strand
CTACGACTGAAAATTATGCCACAGGACATGCTTCTCCTGCAGCCTCCAAGATTTTGGCTGAAAAAGGAATTCCTGCGGCGACTGTAGCAGGAACAGGCAAGGATGGACGTGTGACCAAAGAGGATGCGCTAGGAGCCTCAACCCCGGCAGCAGCCCCGGCCACTTCTGCTGCGCCATCAGCACCTGTGGCAGCGAGTCAAGCAACAGCTACTGGATCTTCTTCTAGAGGCCAGCGACGTGAGAAAATGTCTTCCTTGCGCAAGACTGTTTCCAGACGCTTGGTTGCTGTAAAAAATGAAACAGCCATGTTGACTACCTTCAATGAGGTCAACATGAAGCCCATCATGGATCTTCGATCCAAATTCAAAGACCAATTCAAGGAAAAGCATGGGGTAGGACTAGGATTTATGTCCTTCTTTACCAAGGCAGTCTGTGTGGCCTTGCAGGAATGGCCTGCCGTTAATGCCCAGATTGATGGCAATGAACTTGTTTTCAATGACTTCTGTGATATTTCTGTAGCGGTATCTGCGCCTAAAGGCTTGGTGGTACCGGTAATCCGAAATGCGGAGAACCTTTCCTTTGATCAAATTGAAAAGGAGATTGTGCGTCTTGCTGGCAAGGCTCGTGACAACAAGCTTTCCATCGAAGAGATGACTGGTGGAACCTTTACCATCACGAATGGTGGAGTATTTGGATCCATGATGTCGACTCCGATTATCAATGCGCCGCAATCAGCTATTTTGGGAATGCACAACATTGTGGAACGTCCTATTGCTGAAAATGGACAAGTGGTCATTCGTCCGATGATGTATTTGGCCCTGTCTTACGATCACCGCATCATCGATGGCCGTGAATCCGTAAGCTTCCTTGTTCGCGTGAAGCAATTGCTCGAAGACCCGACCAGATTGATGTTTGGGGTGTAAGTGAAGAACCAAGAAACAAGAGCCAAGAAACAAGAAACCTGCCTGCGGTAGGCAGGCAAGAAGGAAGAAACGAGAAATAAGAGTCAGGAAACGAGACGAGAGGTCTTGTTTCTTGCCTCTAGACTCTAAACTCTAAAAAAATGTACGACGTAATCGTAATCGGATCAGGACCAGGAGGCTATGTAGCTGCTATCCGTGCTGCCCAATTGGGTATGAAAACAGCCTTGGTTGAAAAATATTCCACCCTGGGGGGTACCTGCTTGAATGTGGGTTGCATCCCTTCCAAGGCATTACTAGATTCCTCGGAGCATTACCACAATGCGGCCCATACCTTCACCACCCACGGCATTTCGCTGAAGGGTTTGTCCGTCAATCTTCCTCAAATGATTGCTCGCAAAGATGAGGTAGTCAAGCAAAATGTGGATGGTATCCAGTTTTTGATGAAGAAAAATAAGGTGGATGTGCACCAGGGCTTGGGCTCATTTGTGGATGCACATACCATCAAGGTGACAAAAGCCGATGGATCGTCTTCAGCTATCCAAGGAAAAAATATCATTTTGGCTACAGGATCTAAGCCTGCGAGCCTTCCCTTTATCAACCTGGACAAGAAGCGAATCATCACCTCTACTGAGGCCTTGAAGATGAAGGAAATACCGAAACACCTGATCGTCATTGGCGGGGGGGTAATTGGTATGGAGTTGGGCTCTGTGTATGCTCGTCTAGGTGCCAAGGTTTCTGTGGTAGAATACATGGATTCCATCATCCCTACCATGGATAAGACCTTGGGCAAGGAGCTGCAAAAGTCTCTCAAGAAGCTAGGTTTTGAATTTTACCTCCAACATAAGGTTACTGGTGTAGAGAACCAAGGTAAAGAAGCTGTAGTCAAAGCTGAAAATAGCAAGGGTGAAACCGTGGAGATCAAAGGAGACTACGTGCTCGTGTCCATCGGGCGAAAGCCCTACACCGAAGGTCTCAATGCCGCTGCTGCAGGGGTGCAACTCACTGAACGAGGTCAAATTCAAGTAAATGATCACTTGCAAACCTCCGTGCCACATATCTATGCCATCGGTGATGTGGTCAAGGGCGCTATGCTTGCGCACAAGGCGGAGGAGGAAGGGGTATTTGTAGCCGAAACTATCGCGGGACAAAAGCCACATATCAACTACCTACTGATTCCTGGTGTAGTGTATACCTGGCCTGAGGTAGCGGCTGTGGGTTATACCGAAGAACAATTGAAGGAACAGGGCAGAGCCTATAAGGTGGGTAAGTTTCCTTTCCTTGCCTCGGGCAGAGCCCGTGCTTCCATGGATACGGATGGACTCGTGAAGGTCTTGGCTGATGCGACAACTGACGAGATCCTTGGGGTGCACATGATTGGTCCCCGCACTGCAGACATGATTGCTGAAGCGGTGGTAGCGATGGAGTTTCGTGCCTCAGCAGAAGACATCGCAAGAATGTCTCATGCACACCCAACTTACACCGAGGTATTCAAAGAAGCCTGTTTGGCGGCTACTGCCAACCGCGCCTTGCATATCTAAGTGTTTGAAGTACTCTCAAAAAGCCATTTTCCCTCCAGAAGATGGCTTTTTCTTTTCCTAAAAATTGACTTAATTTCTTGATGAAGTTGAAAATAGCAATCCTTGGTGCCGGTAATTTGGCCTGGAACTTAGCTCCAGCATTGGAAAACGCGGGTCATGAACTGACGGAAGTGTATGCACGTGATATTCGAAAAGCCAAGGAAATTACCGAGCGCGTGTACAATGCAGTTCCAAAGGATGAGTTGGATTTTTCGGAAAGTAAGGCAGAGCTGTTTATCCTAGCCATCAAGGACGATGCGCTCGCGGAGGTAGCAGATCAAGTGATATTGCCTGAGGGAAGTATCTTGGTACATACCTCGGGTGCGATGCCCATGGAAGTATTGGCCCAGAGTTCGGCCAGTTACATTGGTGTATTTTATCCCTTGCAATCCTTTACCAAAGGGAAGAAAGTCGATTTTGAAGAGGTTCCCTTTCTCCTAGAGTCTGAGGATGAAGGCACCTTGCAGCGCCTTAAAAAAGTTGCCAAAAGCCTTTCACCTCTAGTACATACGCTACGGCAAAAGGAACGGGAGGCGGTGCATGTGGCGGCTGTTTTTGCAAGCAATTTTACCAATCATATGCTTCGAATTGCTGAAGAGATTCTCCATCGACAGGGGCTTGATCGAGAGCTATTGAAGCCCTTGATTATTGAATCGATATCCAAAAGTTTGCAGCTTGGTGCCAAGAAGGCACAAACCGGACCCGCTATTCGGGAGGATTATGAAACGTTGGAAGCTCACCATCGTTTTTTGGGGTACAACGAGCAGCTGGCGGAAATTTACCGTGTTATTTCCCAGGACATCATCGATAGTTGATTACTTCTTGGAGAGTCGCTTATCGAGT
>CAYNIK010000185.1:0-3375 GCA_964397145.1 uncultured Limnohabitans sp. | reverse complement strand
ATTCATCCCATAATCTCGTTCGACGAGGGCGATTCGCGTTTTGAACGCGGAATACCACTTTTCACGCCCGTATTTCTGTGCTAGTTGATGGTCAGCGTTTGCCTTCCAAGCTCGTATGGACTCCAAACTTTCCCAATAGGAAACGGTGATACCCAAACCACTTCGCGCACTTTCGTGGCCCAGATAACCGGGTTGTTCGGCTGCAAGTCGAACCATTTCATGAGCCATTGCTTCGTAACCTGCATCGGTATTTGTTCGAAGGTTGGTGAAAATCACTGCGTAGTAGGGTGGAGCAGGGGTTTTAGCGAGCATGGGTAGTTGAATAGGGTGTGTATTCCATATAGGTGGCTGTGGCCACGGCCAAGTCTTTGCCGAATGTAAGTTCTACCAAGTGTAGGGCCAGGTCAATCCCCGCGGAAATTCCGGCAGCAGTCCAAATACGGGTGTCGCTCTGAATAAAGCGATGTTCAGGTTTGGGGAGACCGGTAGGAACAATAGCCTCCATACTTTCATAGACTTCGTGATGGGTACAATAGGGTTTATGGTTTAAAAAACCTGATTTGCCGAGTATTCGAGAACCGGAGCAGACACTCATGGTCCACTCCGTTTGGGAAACAAGATTTTGGAGGGAAGCCATCAGGCTTGGGTTTTGAATCACATTTTTGCTGCCATCACCCCCAGGAAGTACCAGAAAGTCCAGTTGATTGAGTTGTTCCAAGCTTTTGTCTGGAAGTACTTGTAGCCCGTTTTTGGCTCGGATGGGAGCTAGGCTCTCGCCAAAGGTATGCACTGCTAGGATCTTGTAATCCGCGAATTGGTTGGCAACGGAAAACACTTCGAAGGGGCCTGCAAAATCCAAGACTTCTACGTCGTCAAAAACAAGGATGCCGAGTTGTTTCATAGGGATAAGTAATGAAAGATGAAAATTGGCAAAAAAATAGGTCAAAACGGGAGAATGTATCGGATTTGTTTCGGCCGTTGCGGTGGATAGAACTCACCACGAACCGCCACCCGCCGAATTTTGCCGATTTTATAAAAAAATCAAATAATGGATAGGGAATTTGAAATTTACATTTACATTTAAATGGTTTTTCGCAACTGTATGCTAACCCTTTCTAGTCTTTTTGCTCTTTTACTTCGGATCTCCTTGCTTTGCCAAGGACAGGTAGAAGGCATTACTGACTCGGTTCAACTCGATTTTTTTGAAAATCAAACCGCTCAAGCTGAAGACGGACACTTTCAACAAGCGCAATTTTCTTTTGAAGGTTTGGGTAGCCTTGTTCCTTCGATTGAAATCGAAGAGCGTTCTGAGGTTGAATCTGAAGAATCTCCAACGGATTTTGCGATAGGATTAGTTGCATCATCTAGCGAGAGCGGGTTACTTAAAGTTTGTCCTTTATTTAGTAACAAAGCCATACGAGGCAGTCTCTTGCCTTTGTATGATATTTTTCATTCTTGGAGAATCCATTTGAATTAATTTTTTAGCCCATTCGGGCAAGTCCCGATGATTTTCGGGAGCTAACAACCTGTTGTTTTACAACATTCTTTACTCAGCATTACCTACATATGAATTCACCTACTACCCGTGGGGTAATGGGCATTAAGCAAATTCTTCATGAATTGAAGCATTTTCTTCCTGCCCAAGCTCCACTCAAGGACTTTGTCCATCACAATACCTTACACGCGTTTCAGCATTTGCCTTTTTATCAGGGTTTAAAGCAGGCTAGTGACCAATTTGGATACAAGGGCTTTCTTTCCTTATCCGAGTATAGAAGCCTATATCAGGACGGAAAGATTAAAGAGCATGTCCTGAAAAAAATACTTGAGGAACAATTTGCTGATCAAGCCGATTCTTGGCTAGTCAAATTACTAGATGAATCAACCGATGATTTTCCATCTCCAAAAATTGGCAAGTTTAGAGCTCACTGGAGAAACGATGATCATTTCAATTTAGACAAAACCATTCATCCTTTTCTATTTCGCCTAATTTCTGCCTACCTGGATCAAGGAATTTCTATTTGGCCTTTTCCTTTGGAGGCCAAAGGATTTTTGGATTCGATCAGGCAACTTCAATTGGGAAGTTTCTCTTCCATCTTCAATTCCAAACGAGTGGTGGCACTTCTCCAAGATCCGAATTTGAACTTGGAAACTCTCCTGGATATCCTGGTAGGGGATCCTAAAGCCAATGGATGGTATGTTTTTGATCAGCAATTTGCGCATCCAGGATGGTCTGGAATGGTGGCTGTTCTTGAGGATCAGCCTGAATCCTTACTGGATACCAAGCGGATTTCTTTGGAAGATTTGATTTTAGTGGAATGCCTACTTGAAATTGATGCCTTAGATAAAAAATTTGGAGAAGGTTGGATTCCACTAGGTCAACAGTTTCCACACGATACCCAAAATCTATTTGAGGTTGGGCTATTGGAAGAGGCTGATTTGGTTAGACAATGCTGGCAAGATGCTTACGAATGGAGCTATTACGACGAAGTCTTAGCAGGTATTCGAGCGGTAGTTCCCACAAATTCAACCCCAAGCATTCCAAGTTTTCAGGCACTCTTTTGCATTGATGATAGGGAATGTAGTACGCGTAGGCATTTGGAATACATTGATCCGAACTGTGCGACTTTTGGGACTCCAGGGTTTTTTAGTGTGGAATTTTACTTTCAACCTGAATTTGGAAAATTCTATACCAAATCTTGTCCTGCTCCAGTTACCCCGAAATTTCTGATTAAGGAAACGGCAAAGCATAAAAAGTTGGCTTCAGACGTCCACTTTAATCAAAATAACCATTCCCTTGTTAGAGGCTGGGTGAGAGCTCAAACCTTAGGATTTTGGTCAGCACTAAAATTGGTTGGCAATGTGCTTCGTCCAAGTTCTTCCGCACTGGAAGTATCAAGTTTTCACCATATGGATCCCAAAGGAAGCCTTTCAATCGTATACGAAGGGGTAGAAGAAAATGGACTTCAGGTAGGTTTCAAAATCGAAGAGATGGTCGATCGAATCGAAGGCTTATT
This sequence comes from uncultured Limnohabitans sp., assembly GCA_964397145.1. Taxonomy (GTDB): domain Bacteria; phylum Bacteroidota; class Bacteroidia; order Cytophagales; family Cyclobacteriaceae; genus Algoriphagus. Next base: position 361 of record CAYNIK010000185.1, on the reverse strand, counting down.
GCGAAGTATTGGCTTGTTGGAAGGATTTTCACCCTTGGTTTATTTGATTGGACATGGAGCATCCAGCATCAACAATACGCACTATGCCGGCTACGATTGCGGGGCTTGCTGTGGTCGCCCGGGATCCGTAAATGCTCGAGTGGCTGCATTTATGGCCAATCATCCCGAAGTTCGGATTCAGCTCAAAGCTAGGGGTATTGAAATTCCCGCTGGAACTCAGTTTTTGGGAGGTTTGCATGATACCACTAAAGATGAATTGCTATTCTTTGATGAGGACATCTTGCATGCAGCAAATCAACAATTGCATCGAGAAAATCAAGAAAAGTTTGTTCGTGTCTTGGATATCAATTCCCTTGAACGG
>CAYNIK010000184.1:0-3375 GCA_964397145.1 uncultured Limnohabitans sp. | reverse complement strand
TCTTCAGTTTACGAACATTATTCAAACTGATATTTTTCCGCGAAAGTTGGTCCATCGCAATGTCGCGGTAGGCATCTTTTGCCTCGGAGTTAGCAAACTTTTCCAGTGCCACTTCAAATGGTACATCTGGATTTAAGGGATCGTACTCAGGACGTGTACTGGAGTTTTCTACAGAAAAATAGAGCGGAATGCTGACCCCTAACGCTTTTGGTAAGAGCTTGTCCACTTCCACGTTGGTTGAGATATCGTATTGGGTTGTAGCTTGCCGGCTGCGCTGAGAAAGTTTTGTTTCCAAGCCACCAAAGCCAATGGAATTGTGGCGAATGGAAGCAGAGACCACTGCCACATCGGCAATTTTGGTATTCAGGTAGGCATTGGCTGCCCAACCATTGGTTTTGGTAAATCCAGTGGCTCGAAGTTCATTTGCCCAGATACAAATGCTTTTGGAGGATCCAATCCCGGTACCTGGATTTCGAACCCCAATCATCATTCCCTGCACTTGATTTAGTTCAGGTCTTCCCATCACGGTTACCTTGTATTGGCGGATGGACTTACTGAAGGGCAGTGTCAATGGAGATTGGGTATTGTCTCGTTCTGCTTTAATCGCTACAATTTCCTGAATGGCAATATCTAGCTCGTTTTCTTCTGGCCAAACGATGCGTGGATCATTGCTTCCTAAGGAGGATATTTTTAAGGGAACTTCAATTTCGTAGTAGTTGTCGGTATAGTCCGTACCCATCCTCAAGAAGGCAGTTACTTCCCCATCCCTCGCGTCTTCACTATTGGCATGGAAAAACATCTTGATGCGTTCGTATTGCACAAGGTCTAGGTTGATGTTTTTGAATACAGCGCGCGCATCCTTTGGTGCCAAATCCTCTACACAGAGGCGAAGCGATTGCTCATTGAGTCTGCGTTCAATGACGGAGGTATTGTCTCGATCTCGCTGTATACCTGGAGGCAATACATAAGGGCTAGAAGTTTCACTTCCCTGCGCATTTTGCTCGATATTTACCACATCCACGGTGAGATTGGAGTTGTCTGGCTCAGGCATTTCAAAGAACCCGCGTTCAAACAAGGATTCCTGGAAAGCTCTCCACTGGCTTCCAACCATTCGAAATTCGGCCATACGAAGCACTACTGGCTGTTGGAAGTCAGTAAGGTAGGTACGCATCCAACGAATGGATTTGAAGCCTGAGATTTCCCCTTGGATTCGGTCTGGCTGGCGCACAGGGATACGGAATAAATACCAGTTGACCTGCTCTCCTCCTTCGGTGTGCGTCACCTGATCCACAATGTAGTTGTTTCCTACTTTGAGCTGGCCTGGACGTAGGTCAATCTCATACTCGTAGTAATTTTCAAGTTCATTGATCGTATTGTCCGTATTCAAGTCCTCATTGTCCGGATTATTCGTTCCGGATGGGGTGTAGGGAAGGTTTTGGTCTGCGGTTACCGGCGTATTTCCTTCCATTCCATTGAACTTCTTGTAGCGTTCTAGGATCTTGGTATTGGCTTGGTCAAATTTGGAATCCAAGTAATATTGAAATCCATCCGCGGATACATCTTGAAGTAGGGCGTTTTTGGCGGCAGGAGATAGGGTCAAACGATCCACAAACCTTCCCTTGAAAAAGGTAGCTTCCTCCTCATTCTTCAAACCATCCAATCCCACATCCTGGTTGACTCGAGCACTGCCCGAATTGTCAAAGGCGGGCAATAAAAATTGCTGTCGCGTAATTCTTCCCCATTCGTTGGCTGAAGTTTCTGCAGGATCTCCATCTGCAGGAAGTCCATTTTCAAACGCGTGGCTTCCATCTTTGATGACGTCTTCAGCAATGTCTCCAAGGTTCAAAAAGAGTTTACCCCCGGTCGTATTATTCTGGTTGAATATCCCATCCAATACCTTTCCATTTTCTCCAGGTAAGAAGGGATCCATCATCCAAAATTCGATGTATTCGATATTGGTACGGTCAAAATCCACCTCGGTGGTGATTGCTCGAGTGACGCCACCATAGTTTTGCCGTGGATTGGGTAGCAATCCCTCCGAAGTCAGTCCCGGGTTGTAATTATACATGCCTCGTTCCTGCGGAAAATAGGCTAATTCAAATAAGGGCTGAGGAACCAAAATGACCTCTCGGTCTTGGTTTTTAAATATCTCTTGAGGGATTACCCGTCTTACGTAGTGATTGCGTCGGTCTTGGGCGGTAATGTTTGATGGCACACCCGGCCCACCTTCACGGTAAAACACATTGTCAATGTTGTACCAAGCCAAGCGCGCTCTACGGTAGGCATTACCTAGGTTATCCTCGGTTTGGTTACTTAAGTCAAATCGATTGTCTGCAGTTTTAGGAGTGGAGGCAAGTTTCCAATTTTGATTGGCCTGTGCACCGAGGTAGAAGGGGGTGACTGCTGCTTCAAAATCATCGATGTAGGATGCAGCATCTCCATTGACGGTGTTGGAAGTTCCTGGAATAAGGTGCGCAAATTCTGCGTTAAACTGAACCAGAGATTTTTCTTTTGTATCCGTAAAAGGGAGGGCATCGGCTAATTTGGTCAAAAAGCGAGACTCGCTGTTGTAATTCAGGTCTAGTCCCCAAAGACTATTACGAAGGGTCTCGTTGCCCGTAGCAATGCGGGATACATTGGGTCGTTCATTGAGAAATAAAAATGTTCCTCCTAAGGTCAGTTTTTTGTTGGCAACATAATCCAATCGAGTACCAAGCAAACTTCGGGTTTGAAAGGAAACCAAATCGGCTTTCTCAAAGCTGACATTGATTTGTTTGCCCGATTGAAGGATGGCATCGTTGATGATGACAAGTCTTCCGACGTTGTAGTCGATCGTAAAATCTACCCCTTCTGTGAGTGGAATATTTCCCGCTTGAACAATAACGGAACCCGGGGAAATGTTTAAGCCAGGAAGTTGAATCTCACTTGCTGAACCCGCAGTTAATCTTCCTTTGATAAAGAATTTATTCAGTCGGGTGACGAGTTCGGCATCTGCTTGAGTGGTTCTGTAAAGCGTATCGTACACGTATTTCTCTCTAAGCACCCGTTCGTCCCCTGTGAATTTTCGAGCCAAGTTAGATCCAAAGGGTTCAAGCACTGGGAAGATGAGGAGCCCTCGATCCGATAACATGGTAATCCCTTCCACAAAGTCAAAGTTGCCATCAGGGGCAGGGTCATTTTGTGGATTCAGGTTGTCCAAGCCGGTAAGCCGAATGAGCGGGATATCCTTTACATTTTTCCCTTCCAGCAAAGACGGATTATCTAGGCCTGTACGGTCATCTCTGTAGATGACTTGCAACTGGAATCCATCCCGAAGTACCTGGCTGGCATTGAGGCTGTAGACGTTTTTCATCATCAAGTCCCAGGTAGGTACTC
>CAYNIK010000183.1:0-3384 GCA_964397145.1 uncultured Limnohabitans sp. | reverse complement strand
TATTCCACAGATGGGGATTATTTCTCTAAGCCTAGTGTAGAGGATGTGGTAGAGAAAGTTTACCAGATCATGCACGAAGCCAATCCCAAAAAGTATCCTACACTTTAACTAAAAAAAGCTAGTCGATAAACTAGCTTTTTTTATTTTCTGGTAATCTGTTTGAGTGTGAGTGAAGGACTAGAAACCTCATTGGAACGATTCAGTGCTCGATCTTGGATTTGTACGTCAATTCGTAGGGTATCATTTCGAAAAATGGATTCCCATCCAGAGGAAAGCATTCGGTAGGTGATTCTTCCTTCTACTGCCTGACCAACGTTCGTAGTTAGTATTCTAGGAAATCTACCATTAAACGTAGTGTAGAAGGGCGGGTCTTGCCATCTAAACTCACGAAACTGTCCATTTCGTTTGATGAAAAAACGTACAAAAATATTGTATTGGTTTTCGTTTTTTTCCACCCAAACAGTATCCTTAACAATCACATTATTGATGATGGGATCAATTACCCAGTCAATGGGATTGTAGCTAGGAGCATTGCTAGGCCGTTTTGAATAGGTGATTAAGGCTCCAGCAGCGTCTCTTTTGTAGACGAGCGGATTGAAGGGCGGGTTGATGTCTGTAGCAGCTAATCCTAAATCTCCTTCTGCATCTTTAAATTTTAGTGTGAGGAGTAGGGAATCCTGCCCAGATGTACCCACGTATTCCAAACTTGAAAATTCAATCTCTGGTGTACTAGGAAAATTTTCTGGAGGGCTAATGCAGGAGTACCCCAACAAAGCAAAACCAAACAATAAGTAAGAATAGTTTTTCAAACGCATGAGATGAAGGTACATTTACATTCCGAAACAAGGCTGACCTGTTAGGAAGAGCCAAGATATAAAACGATGCAAGAATTTAAAAGTTTTTCAAAAAGGTTGGAAACCTTGACTTTGGATCAGTTTGATGATTTTGCTGTAGAATTGGCTCAGTTTCAGGCGTACCACAACCCGATTTATGGGGCTTACCTCAAGGCTAGGAAAATACAGCCTTCACAAATTCAAAAGCTTCAAGATATTCCCTTTTTACCCATTCAATTTTTTAAGGAAAGTCTGGTTTATTGTGGAAATCCCGATGCTGCTTCCCAAGTGTACAACAGCAGTGGAACAACTGGCATGATTACGAGCAAACACCTCCTTTGGTCGGAAGAGTTTTACCTTAAGCATGCCCAACAGTTATTTGAGCAGGTATACGGACCGCTAACCGATTTTCATGTACTGGCATTGCTTCCGGCATATTTAGAACGCCCTGGGAGTAGCCTAGTAGCGATGGCAAGCCATTTTATCAAGGAAAGTAAGTCGGAGTCTTCGGGTTTTTACTTATACAATCAACAGGAACTTTTGCACATGCTTCGGGAACTGTCCAATGGAAGTCGTCAAGTATTGCTCTTGGGAGTGACCTTTGCGCTGTTGGATTTAGCAGAATCAAAAGAGGCTTTCGAGGGTTTTTCCAAGTTGATCGTCATGGAAACAGGTGGAATGAAGGGGAGGAGGAAGGAAATGATTCGTGAGGAGGTCCACGAAAAGCTATGTGCTTTCTTCCAGGTGTCTTCGATTCATTCTGAATATGGAATGACCGAACTCCTTTCACAGCTCTACTCCAAAGGCCAGGGCAAATTCGAAGTGCCGACTTGCATGCGGGTGGTCCTTCGTGATCTGAATGATCCCTTTAGTCCTTCAACCCGTAGTCAGGGAGGGATTAATTTGATTGACTTGGGGAATTTCCATTCTTGTGCTTTTATCGAAACCCAAGATATAGGCAAATGGGATGAACAGGGGTATTTAGAAGTTTTGGGCAGATTTGATCATTCCGAACTTCGGGGTTGCAATTTATTGGTTCAGTAATTTTACATGATTCAACTTGTTGGTTCAATAATTGCTTTGGTAAATATTAATCCACATATTTAGGTACCTAATCGATTTTCTATGAAACGTTTTGCCTCCCTAGCGCTAGTAATCTCACTTTTAGCTTTGGCCTCTTGTGCATCTACCAGACCCTGTCCAGCTTATGCCAAGGTAGTTACTCCTAAAAAGGGATTGAGCTAAAAAAAATATGCTGACTTAATAGTCAGCATATTTTTTTACATCCTCTAGGCTGATGGTGGTCTCTCCTAAGATTACCAGTCGTTCGACTACGTTTCGTAATTCTCGGATATTTCCAGTCCAAGGAAGTTCTTGAAGTCGCTTTAATGCCTGATCGCTTATTTTTTTCTTGGCACTTCCATTCTCTTGCGCAATGTCTTCAAGGAATTTGTCGAGTAAAAGGGGAATGTCTTCTTTTCGATCCTTTAAAGGCGGGACATGGATCAATATCACACTCAAGCGGTGATACAAGTCTTCACGAAATCGGCCTGCCTCAATTTCTTTTTTTAGGTCCTTATTGGTTGCAGCTAGTACGCGAACGTCCACTTTGATGTCTTTGTCGCTTCCTACTCTAGTTATTAGGTTTTCTTGTAGGGCGCGTAACACCTTGGATTGAGCTGATAGAGACATATCTCCAATTTCATCTAGAAATAACGTTCCTCCATGTGCCTGCTCAAATTTCCCTACTCGCTGTTTGTGAGCAGAAGTAAACGATCCTTTTTCATGTCCAAATAGTTCAGATTCAATCAATTCAGAAGGAATCGCTGCACAATTTACCGCAACATAAGGCTGCTCCTGACGTCTACTTTTTTCATGAATCCAATGGGCGACCAGTTCTTTTCCTGTACCGTTTTGTCCCGTAATCAAAACCCGTGCGTCGGTAGGGGCAACTTTTTCAATCGTATCCTTTACAGCTTGTAGGGCAGGGGATTCACCCACCATATCCAATTTCTTGGATAGCTTTTTCTTCAGCACTTTAGTTTCGGTAACTAACTGCTTTTTATCTAGCGCATTGCGAACGGTTAGAAGTAGTCGATTGAGATCTGGCGGCTTGGAAATAAAATCAAACGCACCTTTTTTGGTGGCTTCCACGGCTGTTTCTATAGTGCCATGGGCCGAAATCATAATAAACTGTGGAGATCGGTCTAACTGCCTGACTTGGTCCAAGACATCCATTCCATCTAGGATGGGCATTTTTACATCACAAAGAACCAGATCTATTTCTTCGTCCTTGATTTTTTGTAAACCTTCTGCTCCGTCTTGTGCCTCGATTACTTCATACTTTTCGTACTCCAAGATTTCTCTCAAGGAGGAACGAATAAAGCGCTCGTCGTCGATGATAAGGATTTTTGCCATAGCTAAAAGTAATAAAAAAGTGCAAGTCTGTAAGCCGGGTTCTGTTACAAGGTGTATTTCGAACGAATCGAAGGAACTCCTTGCTCTTGCCATTTATCTCGATCTTGGTTCACACCAAGACTCCATCGATCTA
>CAYNIK010000182.1:0-3413 GCA_964397145.1 uncultured Limnohabitans sp. | reverse complement strand
AGGCGATTTCACCCGCACTCATTTCGGGCATCAAATCGTAAGTGGCCACCTTGGGCGAAGGGCACAAAATTCTGCTTTCCCCAATAAATTCTTTTTCCCTTCCTCCTGAAAAGAAGAATGTCACGTGCGGGTACTTTTCCGTTTCGGCAATCCGGATTTGTTTCTTTCCTGCCTTTTCCAACACCTCCCCAAGGGTATTGTTGAGCTTGTCCTTTTCAAATAAGACCTGTACTCCAGTAAAGGTTTCGTCGTAGGTCGTCAGTGTCAAGTAGTCCAAGTCCAACTTTTTCATGTTGAAATCTGGAAAATCACGCTGGCTAAGCGCTTGCGTGATCTCTCTACCTCGATCCGTGCGGAAATTGAAACAAAGCACCATGTCTCCCTCTTGGATGGTAGCCAGGGGCTTGTTGTCTTCGCCCACCTGAATGATGGGGCGGATAAATTCGTCTGTTACGTTATTGCTGTAAGACTTCTTGATGGAAGCCAGGATGTTCTTCGATTTTTCCCCTTCTCCTTCTACCATCGCATCGTAAGCAAGCTTTACACGCTCCCAACGGTTGTCCCGATCCATGGCATAGTATCGGCCAATCACGGAAGCAATTTTTCCAACGGATTGGTTCAAATGATTTTGAAGATCGCTTAGGTAAGCCAATCCTCCTTTTGGGTCGGTATCACGGCCATCGGTAAAGGCATGAATAAATACATCCTCCATCCCATGGTGTTTGGCAGCATCACACAAGCCCTTGAGGTGCTCGATGTGCGCGTGCACGCCACCATCGGATACCAATCCTAAAAAATGTACTTTTTTCTTTCCTGCTTTTGCCCGTTCAAACGCCGCGCTTAAGACAGGGTGGGTCAATAATTCCCCTTGTTGTACGGCCAAATTGATTTTTACCAAATCCTGGTAGACAATCCTTCCCGCACCAATGTTCATGTGCCCCACTTCGGAGTTGCCCATTTGACCTTCTGGAAGGCCTACCGCCAAACCTGATGCCTCCAATTTGGCATGGGGATACGTCTTGAATAAGCTGTCTATAAAAGGAGTGTTGGCCTTATCGATGGCTGAAACCGCAGGATTGGTAGCGAGTCCCCAACCATCTAAAATCAGTAATAAAACGTTCTTATTCATGGCGCAAATATAGTACAATTGTAACCAAAATTGGGGAGGAAAAGTTGCGAAATTGAGGGGCGGAAACAGGCATTTGCCTGGTTTGCAACCAATAAAAAATCAGCTGATTCGTGCATAACGGCTAAAATTACGCCCAAAAATGGGGTGCCTCTAATTCCTTCTGTTTGTAGGAATACCCTGGAGAAGTCCTTCGATGCTTTTCACCCAATCCTCAATCAGCCGTCTTGTCATGGGAGATAAACTCGAGGTTACGTTTAATGCCTTTCCACTTGGTGCGGGTGACGGCCGAACCTGAAAACACTCGTTTGAAGGTTTCTTCCGTAAGCTCTTTCCAATCTTGTGCTGCCAAGGCTTCCAAGTCCGAAGAAGGGCTAAACGCAGGCTCTTGATGTGGTTTTGAAAATCGGTTCCAAGGGCAGACGTCCTGACAGACATCGCAGCCAAACACCCAATTGTCCATTTTCCCCGCAAAGGAGGTAGGAATCGCATCTTTTAGTTCGATGGTGAGGTAAGAAATACAGCGGGAACCATCCACAACCCCCGGGGCGACTATGGCATCCGTGGGGCATGCATCCATGCAAGCCGTGCAGGTGCCGCAATAATCCTTGGCCAAGGGAAGGTCTGGAGTAGCCTCCAAATCGATCACCAATTCTGCCAAAAAGAAGAAACTTCCCATGGAACGATTGAGGAGGAGGCTGTTTTTGCCGATCCAGCCCAGCCCAGCGCGCTGGGCCCATTGCCTCTCCAATATCGGGGCGGAATCCACAAAACTTCTACCCCCGATCTCACCAATCTCCTCCCGCAGGCAAGTCAGAAACTCGCGGAGCTTTTCCTGAATGACATCATGGTAATCTTTACCATAAGCATATTTAGCCAGCTTGATTCCTTCAGCTCCTTCGGAAAGCGTCCGCTCTGGAAAGTAATTGTATACCAGGGAGACGACCGTCTTTGCGCCTTCGACCAGCTTTCGGGGATCGAGTCGCTTATCAAAATGATTGGCGAGGTAACCCATGCGGCCTTGGTAATCCCGGCGCAGCCATTCCTCGAGTTTGGGTGCTTCCTCAGCCAAAAAATCGGCTTTGGCAATTCCACAGAAGTCAAAGCCCAAGCGCTTGGCTGTGGATTTGAGAAGGTGGGCATGCCGATCGGGAGCAGTCATCATTTCCCGAAAATAGGGAGATTTCCCCTTTTCTTGCTAGTAAATCCTGCAGATAGGAATGATTGCGTCCAAACTGTACTCCTTTACAATCCCCTTAGAGATGGAGCCCAAGTTGCACACAGAAAGTTCTCTCCTGTTTTTTTATTTAAATTTTTTCCTCCTTCAAAACTCCTTGCCCCTATTGCGTGTTGTACTAACGCATGCGCAAGTCATCCCTGTTTTTGGGAATCTTGTTTACCTAATTCCAGTCCATGAAAGGGTTTCGTTTTACCAAATTCATCCCCACACTCGATCCAGAAAAAAATCGGTTTGACAGCCTATTGGATATTTTTCTGCAACTCGTCACCATGACTGGGGGAGATGTAGCCGAAGCACTGAGCTGGTTGACCAACCTGGACAAGCGCTACCAGCTGACTAGCCCAGACTACGGCATCGGCAACTTCATTGATGACCTCAAGTCCAAAGGATACCTCAGTGAGGAAAATCAGCAAGGCAAATTTGAAATCACTGGAAAGGCAGAGCAAACGATCCGAAAAAGCGCTTTGGAAGAAATTTTCGGCAAGCTGAAAAAGAGCAAGTCGGGTCAGCACCGTACACAAATTTCTGGTCCTGGGGAAGAGCAAGGATCTGAGCGACGTGCTTATGAATTTGGCGATAATCTGGATCAAATCGCACTAACCGATTCCCTGCGCAATGCCCAAGCCAATCGAGGCATTGGTGGTGATTTTCTATTGACCGAGGATGACTTGGAAGTGGTGGAAAACGAGCAGCGTACCCAAACCTCCACGGTCTTGATGATTGACATTTCCCACTCGATGATCTTGTATGGAGAGGACCGAATTACCCCTGCCAAAAAGGTGGCAATGGCCTTGGCGGAATTGATCAAGACCCGATACCCCAAAGATACCCTAGACATCATCGTCTTTGGAAACGATGCTTGGCAGATTGAAATCAAGGATTTACCCTACCTGCAAGTGGGGCCTTACCATACGAATACGGTGGCAGGACTTGAGCTCGCCATGGATTTACTTCGACGAAGAAAAAACCCGAACAAGCAGATTTTCATGATCACCGATGGCAAGCCTACTTGCCTGAAGGTGGGCATCAAGTACTATAAAAATGCTT
>CAYNIK010000181.1:0-3415 GCA_964397145.1 uncultured Limnohabitans sp. | reverse complement strand
AATTTTGAGCTACTTCTGGGGTTTCGAATGCAACTTTAAACAAGGCCTCCACTGGGAATGCTTGTGCCTCTAAGTTTTGATACTCAGGAAAACTAGCTAGCAGTGATCCTTTTCCAGCAATAGAGATACTCGAGAGTTCTGAGACTTTTCCATGGCGAGTATCAATTTTACTAAAGTACCGAACCTGGTCTCGAACTTGAGTTAACTCAAATTTTTTACCCACTCGTACTAGTCGATCCTCATAACTTGCTGGATGGGGAGGGTCACCCCAAAGGATGTTTTGAACCAAGTCCAAAGATAATTTAATACCATATCGTCGTTCAAACTCTCCATAGCTGAGGTTGATGTCCTCATCCCCCATACGATTCAAGATTTGGATTTTCTCCTGGCTAAGTAATCCGCGAACGGCTTCTACTCCTAATCCTGGGGATACTGAAAACCAAATTAAACTATCTTTTTTGGCTCGCAATTGAAGTGTTCCCCGCGTAATTTTTCCCGAATTTTCCTCGAGCACGAGTTTGGCTTTGGCTTCTAAGTAGCCATACTCAGTGATGCGAGGAGCAAAAGATTCCATCTCTTCTTTCCCAGTGACTGGGCTGACCTTTTGGGCACAACCCCAACTCAAAATGACTAGCATCAGTATTGCAAGTGGTCGCATCTTAATCATGAAGCTGTCGATCTTTAATTTTTTGCACCAAGTGTTCTGATGCCTCTGAGGTTTTTTCCGCTTTTTTCCACCAAGATACCGCATCTTCTACTTTTCCAAGACGAAATAAAATATCCCCATAATGTTCCATCAGTACCCCGCTTGGTTCTTTTTCGAACTTTAGCGCTTCTTCCAAGTAAGAAGCAGCTTCTGCATAGCGATTGAGTTGGTACAAAACCCAGGCCAAGGTATCCAGGTAGGTTCCGTTTTTTGGATGTTTTTTTACCACCCTTTGGGCCATATCCAATGCCTTTGTTAAGTCTTGCTTGGCTAAGGAAAGGAAATAGGCATAATTGTTTAGTACCTGCTCGTCATTGGGATTCAGCGCCAAAGCTTTATCAAAATTAGAAAATGCTGCTGCTTGATTCCCCAGTTGGTAGAAGCTAGTGCCTAAGGTGCTGTAGGCTACCTGCGCCAATTGTGGGTTCTTTTCGGCATTCAAACGAAGGGCAGTTTCCAGCGCCTGTATCGCGATTGAATCTTTTTTCTGAGCGGATTGCAGTACTCCCTCATAAAACCAAAACTCAGCACTTTCGGGGAATTCTTCAATGGCAATACGGGTGTATAGCGCTACTTCCTCGTAATTGATGCTCGTTTCAAAAGAGTTGACTATCACCTCTTCGAGCAGTCGTTCGTTTTTTGGTTGAATCGCCAAGGATTCCTTGTACAGTTCAAGTGCCTCGGCCAACTTATTTTCCGCCTTTCTTCGGTTTCCCAGGGCTTCCAAGACATAGGCATCCCCAGGATGTGTTTCCACTAAAAGGACTTCCAGGCTATCAAGTAATTTCTCCCGTTCAACGGTTTTCAGTTCTTGCAAGAGGCCTTGAAATGTGCTGGCCTTGGAAGAGGTGGCCAAGTCTGGACTTTTCATGGCCTCCAGCAAAAAGGTGTTGGCTAGAGATACCTGGCCCTTTTCTCGGTAGAGTGTGTAAGCCGCAAGTTGTAGTTCTGGCTGATTGGGGTACTTGTTGATTTCTGTGCTGACCAATTGGATGGCCTGGTCCAACTTCCCATTGTTGTACAGAATTTCGACTAGCGAAAGCACGTAAGTTGGGTTCCCAGGAAAGGAGGAAATTAATTGCTCACCCTCTTCCACGGCTTTGCCGAGTTGATCTTTGCGTAAGTAGATTCGTTGTTTTTGAACGGTAAACGGTTCTCGAACGCCATAGTAAGCTTCTGCCCGATCCAAGGCGACCAAGGCCTTGTCGAATTCATTGGCATTCAAGTAAATGGATGCCAATTCCAAATTGTACTGCTGATTTTTGGTAGAACCTGTGGTCAGCTTTTCCAAGAGTGCTGCCGCTTCCAAAGGTTTATTCAAACTGGTATAAATTTCAGCTACAAGTAAGGCGTAGTATAAATTTTCTGGATCAGTAGCAGCTGCTTTTTGAGCAAATGGAAGTGCTTTTTCACCTTGACCATTTTTTAAAAGAACTTCTGCCAACTTGAAAGCGATAGCGGGTTCGTCCGGTGCAAACTCCCGCGCTTTTGCCAGGTATTGGTATGCTTTTTCCAAATCTCCCAAGGCAAATGCTTTTTCTCCTTCAATAAAAAAGCGAGTTGCATTTGCTTTCAGCTCTTGGGCTTTCAATTCTTTTTTAGACAACGGGACCTGTGGAAACCCTGCGAGTGGACCCAGAAAAATGAAGCAAAGAAGAAGAAAAATGGGGGTAACTCTCACTGAAGGATGGGATTTCTAATCTTCGCTACAAACATAGTGCCTTTTCCTCAATTTGACTGAAGAAAAGGGGGGTAGACTAGGCTTATTTAGGATTTTTTGACAAGAAGGGATTTGAAAAAGTTGCGCTCTCCAAAAAATACTACTGCGAGAAATAAAAGGGCTCCCGAATTTTTAAGGATAAAATCCAAACTGGCTGTGCCGATTTCCACATAAAATCCCCCATAACTTAAAGCAAACGCAAGCATCAGGTAGCCCAGCCCCCGACTGGTTTGGTATGGAACAGGATAATGCTGTTGTCCATAGAAGTAGCAAATTCCAGTCATCACCAGGTAACAGGCTACGGTACTTACCGCTGCACCCATAAATCCCCAAATAGGAACCAAAAAGGCAATGCCTATCACACTTACTAAGGCTCCTACCAACGTAATCCAAAAGCTGTAGTTGGTCTTGTCTGTCAACTTAAACCAGATGGATAAATTGAAATAAACCCCCAAAAGCAAGTATCCAAGCAAGAGCATGGGCACGATAGAAAATCCGATTTGGTAGGCGTCTCCTTTGAGGAAAAGAGGGCCAATCCAATGCAAGTTGACTGAAATCAGAATCATTAACAAGGAACAAAAAAGGATGAATCCATGCATGACTCGTGCATACAATTGAGGCGAGTCTTTTTCCTTGGATTCCCTGAAAAAGAAGGGCTCTGCAGCATACTTGAAGGCTTGAATCACCAAGTTCATCAAGATGGCCAACTTGAAATTGGCTCCAAAAATACCAGCGGCCTCCCGAGAATTTAGCTCAGGATAGAAGTCGGTAGGCAAGACGTATTCAAATAGCAGTCGCGAAATAAGTTCATTGGTCACTCCTGCCAATCCCATGAATAGGAGCGGAAGGGAGTAAGTCCACATGGGCTTTAGGATTTCTTTTTCCAATCGGAAGGAGAAGAAACCAGCGCTCCACCAGACTAGGGGAATAATTAAGCCGTTGGCAATCAAATTGGAAAGTAGGATGTATTCCACACCCCAACCCGATTG
>CAYNIK010000180.1:0-3425 GCA_964397145.1 uncultured Limnohabitans sp. | reverse complement strand
TTTTCGTGAGTGGTCGGCTTGCAGGTTTCGATACAACCTCCTTGATCCACTGCCACATCCACCAATACAGTTCCTTTTTTCATGTCTTTCAACATGTCTTTGGTAATCAAATGCGGGGCTTTTGCTCCAGGAATCAACACCGCGCCAATAATTAGATCTGCTTGCTTGATTTGCTCACGAATATTGTATTCGTTTGACATCATCGTTTTCACATTAGCAGGCATCACGTCGGCTAAGTAGCGCATTCTTGGAAGCGACACATCCATGATGATAACATCAGCGCCGAGGCCCGCTGCCATCCAAGCGGCTTGGGTTCCAACAATTCCACCACCTAGAATTACTACCTTGGCTGGGAGTACTCCTGGAACTCCTCCCAAAAGAATTCCTCTTCCGCCCAAAGGCTTTTCAAGGTAGTTGGCTCCCTTTTGGATGGCCATTCTACCTGCTACTTCAGACATAGGTACCAGTAGGGGAAGGCTTCGGTCGGATTTTTCAACGGTTTCGTAAGCCAAGCAAATCGCTTTACTCGCTACCATGGCCTTAGTCAATGGTTCGTAGGAAGCAAAGTGAAAATACGTAAACAAAAGTTGATTCGGCTTTATCAGGTTATACTCTGATTCAATCGGTTCCTTCACCTTCATGATCATTTCAGCGATCTGGTAGGTAGCTTCGATGGTAGGCAATAGGCTCGCACCTGCCGCCTTATAGTCTTCGTCTGAAAAGCCACTGCCAAGACCAGCAGTTTGTTGAACATAGACCTGATGGCCTCTTTTTATTAATTCTTTGGCACCCGCTGGAGTGAGCGCTACTCGGTTTTCGTTGTTTTTGATTTCCTTAGGAACACCTATAATCATGGCTAAGTCGATTTGGATTTATAGTACTGCTGCAAAGATACTAAGCAAAACAGGATTGAACAGCTATCTGTAAAATACTATTTGGTGGGCATTTTGTTTTTAAATGATTTTCAAAAGTTTATTCCATTTAATCTGGGATACCTTTACTTTATTTTAAAAATGAAGTAATTCTGAAAAAATATTTTGATATTTTTTTTCGTTGGAATAAAAAAAAATCAGAACTAGACAATTTGGATAGCGGTGTTATAAAAAATGCGTATTTTTACTTTATTTAAAATATAATTTTGTAATTCTGTTTTTTAGGTAAAAATACCAAATTAAAAATGGCTAAATTCATTCCCTAAAATTTGCACATACACAGTTAATGTCTATTTTTGAATCTAACAAGTAAACCCAAAGCGTAACGATTTAGGAAAACTCAACCTATGGCGGGAAAAATACAAGAATCAGTGCAGCAGGCAGCCACCATTCAGCGAAATCAGGTTTTAGAAGACTTTAGATGGGCAGTTACCAGTAGACATGCTTCCTTGATGGGAAGAAAAGAGGTGTTTATGGGGAAAGCTAAATTTGGCATTTTTGGCGATGGCAAAGAACTTGCCCAAGTAGCCATGGCTCGCGCTTTTCAAAAAGGAGATTTTAGAGCTGGCTATTACCGGGATCAAACGTTCATGATGGCCCTAGGTGAATTAACTGTTCAGCAATATTTTGCACAGTTGTATGCCCATACAAATGTATCGGCAGAACCTGCGAGCGCAGGACGCTTGATGAATGGACATTTTGCCACTCGTTCCTTAAATGAGGATGGAAGTTGGAAAGCCTTGACGGCTCAATACAACTCTGCAGCAGATATTTCTCCCACAGCGGCTCAAATGCCCAAGCTATTGGGATTGGCTTTTGCCTCTAAACTCTACCGAAATAATAAAGGATTAAAAGGCCTGACTGATTTTTCAGTTCATGGCAATGAGGTAGCTTGGGGTACCATTGGCAATGCATCGACCTCAGAAGGGATGTTTTTTGAATCCTTAAATGCAGCGGGGGTTCTTCAAGTGCCTATGGTGGTGGCAGTTTGGGACGATGGTTTTGGTATTTCGGTACCCAAAGAATTCCATACTACCAAAGGCAGCATTTCAGAGGCCTTACTTGGATTGCAGCGAACAGATACGCAGAAAGGATTTGAAATCCTTCGTGTGAAAGGTTGGGATTACGAAGCTTTGGTTCAAGCATTTGCAACAGCTGGCCGATTGGCACGTGAAGAGCATGTGCCCGTATTGCTACATGTGGAGGAGATGACGCAGCCACAAGGACATTCTACTTCTGGCTCGCACGAACGGTATAAGACTCAGGAAAGGCTGAAGTGGGAGAAAGATTGGGATTGCATTCTCAAATTTAGAGAATACATCATTTCTTCTGGATTTGCCACTGCAGATCATTTGGATGAACTCGAAGCCGAAGCTAAAGTAGAGGTGAAACGACAAAAAGATGCCGCTTGGAATGAATTTAATGGCGAAATCAAGGTGGAATTGGAACAGGCACTTGACCTGATTCGGACCACTGCCGAGAAATCGACACGAAAGATAGCCTTGCTCCAGTTGGCAGATGATCTTAAAAAAACTATCAATCCGATTCGAAAAGATGTAGTCAGCACCGTTCGAAAGTGCTTATTTCTACTTCGAGCTGAAGGGGAGGAGATCAAACAACAGCTGGCCAATTGGTATCTACAGCTTCAGGAAAAAAATCAAGACCGTTACAATAGTCATTTATACAGCCAAACTGAATTTTCGGTGGCTCGTTGTAAAGTAATTCCAGCTCAAGTGACTGAAGATTCACCACTGGTGGATGGACGAGAAATTCTACAAGCATTTTTTGACTACACGCTTGAGCATAATCCTCGCTTTTTCGCTTTCGGAGAAGATGTAGGAAATATTGGAGACGTCAATCAGGCGTTTGCAGGATTGCAAGCCAAGCATGGCGAATGGCGTGTGATGGACACCAGTATTCGGGAATGTACCATCATCGGCCAAGGAATAGGAGCAGCCTTACGTGGTCTCCGTCCAATGGCAGAGATTCAGTACTTGGATTACCTCTTGTATGGCATTCAGATGCTTTCGGATGACCTTGCTACACTGACCTATCGAACCAAGGGTGGGCAAAAAGCTCCTTTAATTGTTCGCACTAGAGGACATCGCTTGGAAGGGGTTTGGCATTCAGGTTCTCCTATGGGTATGATTCTATCGAGCCTTCGTGGCATGATTGTGTGCGTACCTCGAAACATGACTCAAGCAGCGGGGATGTATGCCACTTTGCTCCAATCCGATGAACCAGCCTTAGTGATCGAATGCCTGAACGGCTACCGATTGAAAGAGCAACTGCCTCAAAATATGGGAGAATATACCGTTCCGATGGGTATTCCAGAAATTCTTCGTGAAGGAAAGGACTTAACCGTAGTCACTTACGGCAGCATGTGTCGAATTGTGCTCGATGCCGCTGCGGAACTGGCAGAAATTGGAATTTCTTTGGAGGTAATCGATGTGCAAACCCTCTTACCTTTTGATACCCATGGAATCATTGGTC
>CAYNIK010000179.1:0-3436 GCA_964397145.1 uncultured Limnohabitans sp. | reverse complement strand
CAACTTACTTCCACCTACCTTCCAAGTCTACCACAAGGATTGGGTACGGGTAAACTTTATCACAACAACCTCGCCTCTCCTTTGATTGTGCAATCTGGAGAAATTCAGTACCAGCAGGAGGGAACTTGGGAAATACCTAGTTGATTGGTATTGGAATTCTAGGGAGTGCTATTTTCCTTGGCAAGGAATTGTAGCGTCAGATTTTATAGGCTTTTATTCACTATTCTAGCACTTTTCTGACAAATTTTCGCTTCAGTACATCTACGCAAAGCCAAGAGAAAAATGCTGCAAGTATACCAAACACTGCTCCAAAAAACACATCCAAAGGATAATGAACACCAAGGTAAATTCGAGTATAACTCACCAACAAGGCGTAGAGAAATAGCCAAGCAATCGCCTTTTGCTTTTTACCTAATTTGAGGGTCAAAAAAGTGGCCAAACCAAAGGTGTTGGCAGCATGGGAGGATACAAAGCCATACAATCCTCCACATCGCCCATAGAGGTGTAGTATTCCATCCCAGCGAGAATCATGGCAGGGACGTAGTCGCTCAAAATAAGGCTTCATCAAGCCTGAAGTCACTTGGTCCGAAAGAAGGATCGTGAGCATGACTCCACCCAAGATCCAAGCCGTATTTTTTGGATCAATACGGTAGATCTGGTAGAGGAGCAATAGGTACAAAGGAATCCAAGAAATCGTCCGGGTGAGTTGCAAGACGATCGGATCCAAAGGTTCCCAGTGGAATGAATTCAGCCAAAGAAAGGCCGCCTCATCCCAGTATTTAATGGCTTCGATCATGGGGTGTAAGTAAGCCAATCGATTTCTTTTTTCAGGTGTGCCTGCGTAAATGCTTCAGGACTCCCGGGTAGGGGTTCATGCTGATAGGTCCATTCGGCATGTGGGGGCATACTCATCAGGATGCTTTCCGTTCGTCCATTGGTATCCAAACCAAATTTGGTCCCCGCGTCCCAGACCAAATTGAATTCCACATAGCGCCCACGACGCAGCCCTTGCCAGGCTTTTTGTTCATAACCGAAAGGAAGTCCGGAATTCTTTTTCATGAAGTAGGTATATATCTCAGGAAATAACTTACCCAAGGCAAGGCTAAAGTCCAAGATGTCTTGAAAATGGGTATCCGAACTCGCACTCAATCGATCGTAGAATATTCCTCCGATGCCACGGGTCTCTTGACGATGTTTGATGAAAAAATAATCATCTGCCCAATTCTTAAACTTAGGGTAATAATTGGAATCAAAGGCGTCGCAGGTTTCCTTTAATCGTCTATGAAAGTAAGCGGCATCTTCTTGCACGATGTAATGGGGCGTAAGATCGATACCCCCACCAAACCAATGCGTCCCGTCTTCCATTTCGAAGTACCGGATATTCATGTGAATGATGGGTACCCTGGGGTTGAAGGGATGCAATACAATGGATACTCCTGTGGCAAAGAAATTTCCAGACTCTAAATTTAGTTTATCGGCAATCTTTTGAGGAGTAGGCCCATGCACCGCCGAAAAAGCCACTCCACCTTTTTCGATGATGGCTCCATTTTGAAAAATACGAGTTTCCCCTCCACCACCTTCTGTTCGTGTCCACACGTCTCCGTTGAAGGTTCCTTTTCCATCTCCAGCTTCAAGCGCTTTGCAAATGTATGCTTGCATTTGCTTGTAGATAGAAGCAATTTCTTCTTTTGATTTTCTAGGCATAAGCTGCTGGGATTTAGAATGGATATCCAATTCCAAAATTAAACACGGTTTGCCCTTTTTCACCAAAGGGTCTTGTAAATCGGAGGTTGTCAAGTACCCATCGTTCGCCCTCCAGACGTGCGGGATCGAGCGCCTTGGTAGCCAAGTCAAGTCGGATGACCAAAAAGTCGAAGTCCATTCGGAGTCCTACTCCGGTACCGATTGCAATTTCCTTGTAGAAGCGATCGTATCTAAAATCAGCTCCTGGCCTGGCTTCATCTCTTCCAATCATCCAGGAGTTACCCGCATCTAGGAAAACAGCCATATCGAAGTAGCTGAATAGCTTTCTCCGGTATTCCACCATGCTTTCTAGGATCATTTCCGCAGGCTGTTCATTCGTGTAATCGTAGACGCCGCCTGCACCTGTCAGTGGGGTAGAACTACCTGGCCCAAGTCTTCGGGCTTGCCAGGCACGGATACTGGTACCGCCACCAGCAAAGAAATACTTCTCATAGGGCAAAATCCCCACGCTGACTCCATAAGGCCGTGCCATGCCAAAATTGAGTCGGTAGGCGAGGGTTTGTTTTTTAGTGATCGGGTAATACCGTCTGAAATCAATCTGACCTTTCAGCCATTGAAAATTTGCATAGTTAATATCCGGGGAATCGTTTCTTCGGACATTCGTGAGATTGAGTGTAGTACCCCCACTTTCTGCAAATAATCGCAAAAGAGAGGCTTTCCGCATGGAAAAATCCCCATAGCGATTGAAGTTGATCAGGGTTTGTCCTGAAAAACTGCTAATCAAGGAAGGGAGGAATGACCAGATGAGGTTGTTTCCATCCGACTGCAAGTTTTCAAGGATACCTAAGAATTCCTCTTGAATGTATGGCGTACGGATGTAACTGATATCCGCTGCATTGATGGTAAAGGATTGTCGATTATTGCGTGTAGCCCAAGTATAGCCCAATTGACCATTGATCGCATTTCGTTTGTATTCAGGCCGATTGGTACTCAAATACCCAAATTGTACGCGTGTATTGGGATTGTATTTGCCGAATTGCTGCAGGGTATTGGGAGCAAAAGGAATTAAAAATCTTGGAAAAATTACAGATAGCGAGGTGTTGACCTCACTGCTTTGGTATACGCCTTGGCCTGTGGCAGAGGCTACACCTTCTAGGCCTGCTCGAAAGTTAAGTTCCAGAAGTTCTCCTGCTCGGAAGAAATTACGATTTCGCAGAGCCGTACTGAAGAAGGGACCGGGAAGTTGTTCGGTGATGGTCATTCCCAACTGATTAGTCAATTGGTATTTCTGGTTGGGCTGCGTGAAAATTTGCGCAGTCAAGGAGGTTCCTAGCGTATCAAAAGTGATGTTGACAAATCGGAAAAGGTCTAAACTATTGATCAGCCGCTGTGTTTCCAATGCCTCAGTTCGGCTGTAAGGCTTTCCTTTTTGCATTTGGATCCGAGAAGCCAAGATTTTCGCAGAATACCTGTCGCGATAAAAAGAAAAATCAATCCCATTGTACTGAGTTTGAATCTGCCGATCAGCAAATTCATCGGTAGGAGGATTGATCCTTAATCGGATACTGTCCAAAGTATATATTTGGTGACTTTCCGTAAACGTTGGCTTTTGGATTACTTGTTCCAGTCGTATTGACTTCGCAGCAGTGTCCTGATAGGCAATGTAATTCACATAAGACTTGGAAAACATGTAGTAGCCCTTGTTTTTCAAGAGTTCCTCCAGTCGGTTTCG
>CAYNIK010000178.1:0-3460 GCA_964397145.1 uncultured Limnohabitans sp. | reverse complement strand
CTTTAAAATCGATTCGCTCTTTCATTTTTCCATTCGGATCGATGTGCCAGGTGCTATACTTCGCATTGAAGTAGTCAGTTCCTCCATCAAAATAGCCAGACTGAACCATCAAATGCAAGTATGGATTTTGTCTCATGGCTGTTCCTAGGTCGTTCGCAGTGTTCTCATTGCTACGATCCCAAGGATTCACTGGACCAAAAAGGTTGTAGGTCAAGTCGGTAGTATACTTAAGTACATTCTTGGCGTAAAGATTGAATGCTGGCGCAAAAGCATGATTCCAGCTTGTCAAGGCCGGATCGTAATCGTAGCGATCTCCCGCTTCCATGCGGTCAAACCCTTTGTAGCGGCTATCCAAACGACCCACAGTCATTCCGTCTCTACTACGGAGCAGTTCCTTCCAGAAAAAGCTAGTTGGCACCATCAAGTTGTGTTGAAGGATGGATTCCTTGCTCAATCCAGAGTAATACGCCATTTTGGTAGCGATTGCTTCACGCTCTGTTTCAGAAAGCAAACCACCTTTGGCCATCGCCGGTAGAATTTCATTGACAGCCATAGGCTCTACAATAGCTAAGATCTCATCCAAATCTTTCGCTTGCAATTCAGCTGGTAATGCTTTGTGGTACCAAGCAGTGGCAGCATAGTAAGGCCAATAGTTTGCCATTTTTACGGGTCCGTCGCGCAAGATTCCCATGTCCGTAGGCGACACGAGGATCACTCCATTGAAATACATCCAATGGGAATTCTGCAACTGAGAAACTAGGCCAGCAACGCGGGTGGTGCCGTAACTTTCCCCAATCAAATACTTTGGCGAAGCCCAACGATTCTGACGGGTTACAAAGGTATTGACCCAATCTGCTAGGTATTTGATATCCGCATTGATTCCGAAAAAGGTGCTACGCGGTGTGTCTTCTTTCACAATTCGAGAATAGCCTGTATTCACCGGATCGATGTAAACGATGTCCGCTACATCCAAGATGGAATGTGGGTTTGACTTGGTTCCGTAAGGCTGAACAGGATATCCTTCGTCATCAATATTTAGCACCACAGGGCCTGTATAGGCCAAGTGCATCCAGATGGAAGCGGAACCAGGTCCCCCATTGAAGCTGATCACCAAGGGTCTTTTACTGCGGTCTACTACATCTGTACGCTCGTAGTAGGTGTAAAATAAAGAAGCGATAGGCTCTCCTTTTTCGTCCCAAACCGGCTGGGTACCTGCAGTGGCTTTGTAAGGTACACGCTTACCTTTGATGGTCACCTCGGAAGTAGATTCTACCTTGGATTCCACCTCAATTTTTCGAGAGGTCTGCGCCATCACCAAGTGAACGGTGAGTAATAAAAACGCAGTAAAGAGTTGTTTTTTCATAGAGTAAGGCATTTGAAAGGTAATTAACACTTTTTTGAACTAGGTGAAAAATAAATTACAGGACTGGTAATCACTTGGGTTAATTTCTTGAACCTGCTCCTACCAATCGGGCAATCACCACTGTAGGGTACAAGATTCCTAGGGTAGAAAGTAATACTGCAAGCATTTTGGAAAGGATATTTACTGGGGTGTAATCCCCAAACCCTACGGTAGTTAAGCTCACCAAACTAAAATAAAGATGCCCAGCAAAGTCTTCTTCCACACCAGTAATGGGTTTGGAAGTGAGCGATTGATTTAGATTCTCGATGGAGCTACCTACCGTCAAGTGTATGATTTCAAAGCCAAAGGCACCCATGATGGCCACAAGCAAATATACATTGATGGCTCCAATCACTCGGTACAGGTTTACTTCTTGGTTTCGGAACAAAAGCCTAACGTTCAAAAAAATAAACACCCCCATATTCAGCAGGCCCACGATTCGTTCAAGCAAATACATATCCTCTTGTATTTCTACAATTCGAAGCAATTTAAGCGTGACTTGCGCAACAAATAATGAGCTGGTCAGCACGACCAAGAGGCGATTGTTGCAAGACCAAATCCCTGTGAAAAACAAGAAGATGAACACAAGATTGACAAAAAGCATGTCCAAATGCCCGTACTCGATCAAAACAGGCAAAATGAAAACAATAAAAAGCAGAACCAACAACAAGACCACAAAACTCAAATCATGGATCAAATAGTCGTTGATTTGGCCTGCAACTTTTTTTACTTGGTTACGAACGCGCTCTTGGGTTGCCATGGATTTAAATGGATAAGGTACCTCTTAAAACCACTACTGCTTTCCCTTGAATAAGAACTCGATCCCCTTTTTTTTCCAAAAATAGAGTACCCCCTCTCTTGCTTGCTTGATAGGCTTTGAAACTCGTTTTTCCAGTTTTTTTGTACCAATAATCCACCAAAGCACAGTGTGCAAATCCAGTTACTGGATCCTCATTTATCCCCAGATTGGGACCAAAATACCTGCTCACCAGATCATATTCACCGGTTCCAGCAGCAGTAACAATAAAACCTTCTTCGCTAGTAGCAGCAAGCACCGCAAAGTCAGGAGCTAAATTGCGCACATCTGACTCGTCTCCGAGCTCAAAAATCCAATTTCCCTTAAGCCTTGCGGCCTGCACAAGGTTTACACCAAATAGGGTCTTTGGATGGTCAGGGTGTGTATCCACCGTAGTAGGAATCAACGGAAATTCCATACAAACCCCTTCCCCACTTTTTGTAACGGAGAGGATTCCAGAGCGTGTTTGAAATTGAATCGTATCCTCAGGCTTCACCCAACCCTCATGAAACATCCAAGAGGCAGAGGCGAGCGTTGCATGCCCACACAGGTCCACTTCTACTGCCGGAGTAAACCATCTTAATGAAAAGACCTTTGGATCCCCTGTTCGTTCCACAAAGGCGGTTTCGCTGAGATTCATCTCCATCGCAATTTGCTGCATCAGTTCCTGAGAAATGGAATTTTCCAGAAGACAAACACCCGCTGGATTTCCTGAAAAGGGCTGATCCGAAAAAGAATCTAAAATTGCAATCGCTAATTGTCTCATCAATAGGCTTGTTGAAGTACTTGAAAATGATGCATAAAATGCCCCGGAATGATCCATAGCAGAGCTCGAGAACTCATGGGGTTACCATTGGCATTGCCCATTTCTTGAAAAGAAGCCTCTGGTAATGTTTGAATTAAGCTGAGAACAGCATTACGTTGATTGACAAAATCTGCTAGTAATAACTCCATCGGCACAGCATTAAATTGTCCTTGCTGCACGTAGGGGTCCTGATCAAATCCAGGAAAAGAACTTTTATCTCCTCTGGCAATGCATAGCGCGCGAAAGGTCATGATACGTTCGGTATCGATCAAGTGGCCGAGTAGTTCTTTGGGACTCCACTTTCCTGGGGCATAGGGAGTATCTTCCCAGCCTGCTGGCTTGGAACTCATGAGCGTTTTCAATTGCTCGATTTGGGAAAGCAATAGCTCCGAAAAATTCGCATCAGCGAGTTTCGAAATGTAGGTTTCGTAATAAGGAGGATATTCGCCTTTGCTAG
>CAYNIK010000177.1:0-3474 GCA_964397145.1 uncultured Limnohabitans sp. | reverse complement strand
GTCTGGAAAGGCAATACAGTGCCATTAAGGAGCATGCCAATGGGTATTTTGGGATCCGGACTTTTACTTTTTACGCCTTGCTGGGCTGTATATCCGTCCTTTTCTACTTTCTATTCTCCCCCTGGATTTACATAACCTTGTTTTTGGGATTGGTGATCCTCACGGCCGTGGCTTACTGGCAAACCGCCTTAAATGGAGACCGAGGCTTAACTACAGAAGTAACTGCATTACTCACCTTTGTACTTGGGAGCATGGCTACGTACGGGTTGATTTCCTTCAGCCTGATGCTCACGGTGATTGTGGTCGTACTGCTCTCCTCCAAATTTAAGATCAAAACCTTTGTAGGGAAAATTACCGCCGAAGAACTGTATGCCTTCATTCGCTTTGTGGTATTGGCCTTGCTTATTTTTCCCTTTCTGCCGGATGTAAACTTTGGCCCATACGAAGTCCTGAACCCCAAAGAAATAGGCGGGGTGGTGCTACTGACCTCTGCATTGGGTTTTTCGGGATATATCTTGATCAAAACCTTAGGAAACCGACGGGGAATTCTTTTGGGAGGACTCTTAGGAGGATTGGTATCCAGTACTTCAATCACCTGGGTCTATTCCAAAAAAAGTAAGGAAAACCCTTCCTTATCCGCTTCCTGTGCCACTGCGATTTTGGGAGCTTCCTCCATACTCTATATCCGAGTTGGAGTATGGACTGCCCTCTTCCATGCACCCCTATTCCGCTCGCTTGCAGTGTACCTAATTCTGCTACTTTTAGCAGCCCTTGGAGTTACATTTTATACCCACTTGAAGGATAATAAGATCCCAAACACTACGGAATACAAATCATTATCAAAACCACTGGATTTGGTAGGCGCCTTGGTTTTTGGGGGAATCTATGTGCTTATACTCCTCGCAGTTAGCTATGCCAACGATTACTTTGGAGACCAGGGAACCCTTATTTCCAGTGCCCTAGCTGGAATTTCGGACATCGATGCAGTCAGCATTTCTGTCGCCAAACTTACTGGGATATCCATTTCCCTCCCCTTGGCAGAAGTTGCTATTCTTATTGCCTGCTTATCCAACACGCTAGTAAAGCTGGGTTTAGGCTACTACTTGGGTAGCCCCCAAATCCGGAAGTTACTGCTCAGAGGCTATGGGTTTAGTGGGGGTTGTTGCCTTCTAATCATCCTGGTAATTTTATTTACCTAAAGATCCAGCTGATCCTCCTCAGCAATTAGCAGGAGTTGGGCTACCAGGTTCGGTTCATTTTTTCCCATCCTTACCACGTTTAGATAAATAAGCCCTCCTTCCCGGCTAATTCGTACCTTTGTCAAAATTATTCGCATGCATTTTTCCGATCTAGGCCTTTCCCCTGCACTGCTGACGGCTATTCAACGAGCCAGTTATGATACGCCCTATCCCATTCAAGTGGAGGCTATTCCTGCAATTATTCAGAAAAAAGATATTTTAGGCCTAGCGCCAACTGGCTCTGGAAAAACTGCCGCTTACATCCTGCCCATCCTTCAACAGCTACTGCAGCAGGAGGCTCCTCGTGATCGACAGGTGCCCGTTTTGGTACTGGTACCCACACGAGAACTGGCAATCCAAGTGGCTGAGGTTACCGAAAACTTCAGTCGCTTTCTGCCCAGACGCATCAAGTCCCTCGCCATTTTTGGGGGCGTATCCATCAATCCTCAAATGATGAAATTGGGTGGTGTCGAGGTACTCATTGCTACCCCAGGAAGATTGATTGATCTGGTGGGCAGGAATTCCGTAGGCATCAGCCGTATCCACACCCTCGTGATTGATGAAGCAGACAAACTCTTGCAAATGGGCTTTCGCGAGGAGATGGATCACCTCCTGGAACTCACCCCTAAAAAGAAACAAACGCTGCTATTTTCTGCGACCCAAGACCAGGAACTTGCTTCGCTTATCCAGCAACTCCTCAAAAACCCTGTTGAAATTCAAGTTGCGCCAACAGACTTTACCCCTGATGCCATCCACCAGGAAGCCTACCGCGTAAGTCCGGAAACCAAAGGACCATTTCTCCGGCAACTCATTCAGTCCGGAGATTGGAAACAAATCCTAGTCTTTGCCTCCTCCATCCGTACGGCGGACAACCTAGTCGTAAAACTGAATAAAAATGGCATAAACGCGGTCGCATTTCACGGAGACAAGAGCCAAGGAGCTCGCACAGAAGCGCTGGCCAAGTTTAAGTCTGGAAAAACCAGGGTGCTGGTCGCTACCGACCTCGCAGCACGGGGCATCGACATTCAGGGATTGCCCCTGGTGATCAACTACGAGCTACCCCGCTCCCCAAAAGATTACATCCACCGCATTGGCCGTACAGGCCGAGCAGGAGCTACCGGTCATGCGATTAGCCTCATCACCCCAGAGGAGCAGCACCATTTCAAAGTCATTCAAAAGAAGATGGGAAAATGGGTCACCTTGGTCCCAGCAGAAGCCTTCGGCAAAGCAATCGATTCAGCGAACCCAAACGCAGAATCAGAAGCCTAAGCACCTACAAAAACTCCCAAACACTCCGGTAAGACCCTTTTTCTTCCACATAGCGGAGCAGCGCATCGAAAAATTCGTGTTGCGCCAAAGTGCTGCTATCCCCTACCAAGATTAATTTTCGCTTGGCGCGAGTGATTGCCACATTCATTCTACGCTTGTCCGACAAAAATCCAATTTCCCCCCGCTCGTTAGAGCGTGTAAGCGAAATCAGCATCAGATCCCGTTCCTGCCCTTGAAACCCATCTACGGTATCGATGGTGATCAAGTCGGAAAAAGCCTTCAAATTGGGAAAGGCATAGGTTTCAAAAATCAAGTGGCGCAGCCGGCGCACCTGTGCGGAATAGGGAGCAATCAGCCCAATGGTCCAGCCTTTTTCTTTAAACAATCCAAAGCCAATGCGTAGGATCGTATCATTCAGGTACTGACAGGCAAACTGGGCTTCTTCGGGATTGAAGGTACTCAAACTTTCCGCCTCCACTTGATCAGTATATCCCGAACCAGCCGTATCCACCCATTCAAGGATCGCCTCCTCGCCTCCAAAGGGATGGCTCAGCGTATTGGCTGCAGCTTCGAGTTTGCCTTCGTAAAACTGTGCGTTCGAGAAACCCATGATCACTTCTGGCATGCGGTACTGCACTTGCAGCAGTTGCGCTGCACTGGAATGCCGCTGAATCACCTTCTCAAACAAGGTGGTAGCCAAGCCTTGATTGGCAGCTTCGAAGGACTTGATAGTCGGGGGCAATTGGCAGTGATCCCCTGCAAATACTACCCGCTTGGCCTTCAAAATCGGAATCCAAGTTGCCGCCTCCAAGCCTTGGGCAGCTTCATCGATGCAGACCAGGTCAAATTGCATTCCTTTGAGTGCATGGGAACTAGCACCCACTAGCGTGGAAGCAAAAACCTGAGTTTTCTGAAAAACATCCGTTCGAATGTACTCTTCCAAGTGCTCAGCAGCCTCCCGAATTCG
>CAYNIK010000176.1:0-3487 GCA_964397145.1 uncultured Limnohabitans sp. | reverse complement strand
CTACCGTGACCACAATCATTTTGCTGGTAGTTGGATTTGTAACCTATTGGATATTCGAGGAGCGAAATACACTCTCAGGATTGGAAGGCTATGGAAAATTTGTAACTGCCTTCTTTGGATCTGTAACCCCACGAACCGCTGGCTTCAATACGGTAGACATGACTCAACTGGCCGTTCCCACAGTCTTGATTTACTTGATTCTGATGTGGATCGGTGCCTCCCCGGGTTCTACTGGGGGTGGTTTGAAAACAACTACCTTTGCCGTAGCAGTCCTCAATGCAATTAGCATCGCTAAAGGAAAAGATAGAGTTGAAGTATTTAATCGTCAAATTGACCCAGAATCAGTTCGAAAAGCATTTGCCGTAATGCTGCTTTCCTTTATCGTAATTGGATTGGGTGTATTCTTGGTCCTGTTTTTCAATCCAGAATTACCTATTTTAGAAGTCGCATTTGAAGTATTTTCCGCTTTCTCTACCGTAGGATTAAGTTTAGGTATCACAGCCAAACTCACTACAGGGTCCAAATTAGTAATCTCTTTAATTATGTTTTTGGGAAGGGTTGGTACCCTAACCGTATTGGTCGCTTTTATCAAAAAAACCCGCTCCCTGCGCTATAAATTTCCGCAAGAAGGGGTATTCGTCTCTTAATCTGAGAATATTATGAAATACATCATTGTAGGTATGGGAAGCTTTGGTGGTTTTCTCGCCGCTAGATTGACCGAATTGGGTCATGAAGTAGTTGGAGTTGACTCCAGCGATATCAAAATCGAACAAGTCAAAGATAAAATCACGCATGCCATCCTCATGGATGCCACTGATGCAGAAACGATCAAAACACTACCCTACAAGGATGCAGATGCAGTCATCATCACCATTGGAGAAAATGTGGGAGCATCCATTATGGTTACTGCCATTTTCAAACAGCTGAATGTGACGCGCTTGATTAGCCGAGCAATCAACCCTGTGCATGAAACAGTAATCAAAGCCATTGGTGTTACTGAGATCTTACACCCAGAAGAAGATTCTGCTGAGCGAATGGCCAAGCGCCTCCAAATGAAGAATGTACTGGATTCTTTAGACCTTTCTGATGACTACAATGTCATTGAAGTCAAAACCCCAGAGCGGTACATTGGCATGACCTTGGAAGAGACCAATTTGAGAAAGGAATACAAGGTTACGGTAATCACCATCATCCATGAAATGGAGCGAACCAACATGCTAGGTAAAAAATCCATCATCAAAAAAGTAGTAGGCGTCGTCAATGGAGACACCAAAATTGAAGCTGGAGATATCCTTGTACTATTTGGATCTTCCAAAGACATCCAGCGGATCCTTGAAATGTAAGGGACTCCTAAAAGACCTGGAGTCACTTACTTTTTTACGCGTTTTGGAACTTTAGTCACCTTATGAGCATTTTTCAAGCGTACCCTATGCCATGAATTCCGCTCAATCCAAAATCAGCAAACAAACTTTCCCAGTCACCGGCATGACCTGTGCTGCCTGTGCCTCCAGCGTGGAAACGATCCTGATGCATACAGACGGCATCCATTCAGCATCGGTCAATTACGCCAGTTCAAGCGTCGCGGTATCCTGGGACAATCGCATCACTGCTGAAGGGATCAACCAGGCATTGCAAGAAGTAGGATACGGCCTGATTATCAGCAAGCAGGAGGTTCACGAATCTGTTGCAACCGCTCAAGCGAAAAATTACCAGCAACTCAAGCAGCAAACCCTTGGCGCAGCAATCACTGCCCTCCCTATCGTCGTTCTGGGTATGCTTTTTATGGATTGGGAGCCCGGCAGATGGATTAGTTTGGGTTTATGCATCCCCCTTTTCTTCTATTTTGGAAAGCATTTTTTTACTCGAGCTTGGAACCTTGCACAACATAGGCAAGCCAATATGGATACCCTAGTGGCCCTAAGTACGTCCATTGCCTTCTTTTTTTCTGCTTTTTCTACCTTCTTTCCAGATTACTGGCATGCTACGGGTGTTCACGCGCCCGTGTACTTTGAGAGTGCAGCGGTAATCCTGGTTTTTGTCTCTTTGGGAAAAATGCTCGAGGAGCGTGCCAAAACCAAGACAGGAACAGCTTTAAAAAAACTCATCGGCTTGCAACCCAAAACCCTGACCCGATTGGTGGCTGGAATCCCGCAGGAAATTGGGCTTGAAGAAGTGGCCTTGGGAGATCGAATACTGGTGAAGCCGGGAGAAAAAATCCCAGTGGACGGGAAAGTGCTGCTTGGCCAAAGCTACTTGGATGAGAGCATGCTTTCTGGGGAATACATTCCGGTTTCCAAAGGACCCCAGGACTCTGTATTTGCAGGTACGCTCAACCAGAACGGAATCCTGGAAATTACCGCTGAAAAAATTGGCAGCACCACCCTACTCGCCCAAATCATCCAACGCGTGCAAGAGGCCCAAGGCAGCAAAGCACCCGTGCAGCGGCTCGTGGATAAAGTATCCAGCATTTTTGTGCCCGTAGTCCTTGGTCTTTCCATTATTACATTTGTTTCTTGGATGATTTTTGGAGGGGAAAATGCGCTCTCCTTCGGATTACTTTCTGCGGTATCGGTATTGGTCATCGCTTGTCCCTGTGCCTTGGGACTGGCTACCCCCACTGCCCTCATGGTAGGTATGGGCAAGGGTGCCGAACAACAAATTCTCATCCGCGATGCGGAAAGCTTGGAACTTGGTCACAAAGTCAGCGCCTTAGTCTTAGACAAAACGGGCACACTTACCCTTGGAAAACCCAAGGTCAGCATGTATTGGGAAAACACACCACAAAGCGGAGTGGAAAGCGAAAAATTAAAAGGTATCCTTCTGGCCTTGGAACGCAACTCCACACATCCTCTGGCAGAAGCGGTCATTTCCTTCTTGGAATCTAAAAAACTGCCTATGTATGCAGTAGAAGGATTCGAAAATAGCCCTGGAACAGGAATAACTGGAAAGATTGAGGGACAAACCTATTTCCTTGGAACCAAAAAGTGGATTCAATCGCTTCAAATCCCCCTACCTACAGCAGTGGAATCCGTAGAAAAGGAAAGTCAAGAAAAGGCACAAACACTGATTTGGCTGAGTAATGAAACCCAGTTACTGGCTGTTCTTGGGATCGAAGATCAGGTCAAGCAGAATGCCCAGCAGGTCGTGAAGGAATTGACAAGCATGGGAATCGCCGTCTACCTACTTACGGGTGACCAAAAAGCTCCAGCCAAGGCCGTAGCCGATCAAGTGGGGATATCACAGTACCAAGCCGAATGCCTTCCTGCAGATAAATCCAAGTTCATCCAAGCCTTGCAGCAGCAAGGGCATGTGATAGCCATGGTAGGCGATGGGATCAATGATGCAGAAGCCTTGGCACAGGCTGATGTCAGCATTGCCATGGGCATGGGATCAGATATTGCGCTAGACGTAGCCAAAATCACGCTGATGAATTCGGATCTAGCCAAAATTCCACAAGCCCTTCGACTTTCAAGGCTCACAGTTCATG
>CAYNIK010000175.1:2008-3499 GCA_964397145.1 uncultured Limnohabitans sp. | reverse complement strand
TGTTTGGCAAAAAACTGTTTCCCGGGCACATTCAATTTAATCTCAACGAGCTTGTTTTGATTCTTCTCGTTTTTATCTAGCCTCAAAAACACCTCCCCATCCAAAATGCTATCGTAAAAGGTGTCCAGCTTGTCTGCCTTTTTCTGAATGAAATCAATCAATTTCTGATCTGCGTCGAAGTGAATGGAATGCATCTGTAGTTTCATCACATTAGAGGTTAAAGGTTAAACATGGGATTACTTATGCTTTTGGGTGTGCTTGTTCAAACACAGCCTTGAGTTTTTCCATGGAGTTGTGGGTATACACTTGGGTGGCGGCGAGGTTGGCATGGCCGAGTAAATCCTTGACCGCATTCAAGTCTGCCCCTTTGTTCAATAGGTGTGTGGCAAAGGTATGACGTAACAAGTGGGGGCTGCGTTTCGAATTTTGTGCAAAAAGATCGAGGTACTGCTTTACGATGCGGTAGATCAACATGGAATAGGCTTTTTCTCCCTTATTACTTCGAATAAAGTAGTCTTCTCCGTCTAGGGTGTTGAAATGTGCTTCCACTACTTTTTTATAATCTGCAATGTGGCTGATCAAGGACTTGGTGAGCGGGATGATTCGTTCCTTTTGTCTTTTTCCGAGCACCTTTACCTGTTCGTCAAAAAGCTGAATGTCTTTCCATTTTAAGGCAGTGAGCTCGGAGAGACGTACCCCAGTAAGGTAGAGAAACTCCAGCACCATTCGGTCCCGTTGCCCTTCAAAGGTGGGCGCATAGACCTCTTCTTCCAGCACGGATTCAATGGTGGTTTCCTGCAAAAACTCGGGAAGTTTTTTCGGAGTTTTCAGCGATTTTAACTTGTAGGTGGGATCCTTGAGAATGATTTTGGAGCGCATCAAAAACTTGTAGTAGGACCGCAGGGTTGCCAACTTTCGGTTGACGGTAGTCTGGCTCATGCCTTGCTCCACGAGGTCGATGATCCAAGCTCGTAGGTCGGGGTGTGTACATTGGGATAGGTCCTCAATGGAAAAGGAAAGCTGGACAAATTCCTGCGCTTGCTCCAAATCCTTGCGGTAGGCAAGCACCGTATGTGGGCTGCTCCGTTTTTCGTATTCGAGGTAGTTGATAAAAGAATCAATCATGGGACCAATTTGCTACTTAAGATAAGGAATTAATTGGATTCCTTTTGTGCCAAAAGTCAGTTCTGAAAAATCAATTTTATAGTAGCGAATGGAAAAAGCAAAAAAAAAGCACCAACTGAAAGTTGGTGCTAGATATAGGTAGGCCGAATCGCTTACTTCATGAATTCATTCTGAAGCTTTTGCTTATACGCAGCCTTAATTACTTGATCTCTTCTCTTTACAGAAGGCTTAGTAAATGCCTGACGGGCTCTCAATTCACGAACCGCACCGGTTTTGTCAAACTTCTTCTTAAAACGCTTAAGCGCCTTATCGATCGATTCGTTTTCTTTAATGTTGATGATTATCATAGCTGTACACCTCCTTTCG
>CAYNIK010000175.1:0-1908 GCA_964397145.1 uncultured Limnohabitans sp. | reverse complement strand
ATGGTATTTTGCTTTACTTCCACCACGCCGCCTTCTACTTGGAAAGACTGTTTGCCTTCAGTTGTGGTGAAGGAAACAGGGCCTTTAGCCAAGGCAGAGACAATCGGTGCGTGATTGGTCAGGACTTGAAACGCGCCCAAAGCTCCAGGAAAGGTAGCTTCACTCACTTCTCCCTGAAAAACTTTTTTGTCTGGCGTAACGATCTCTAAGTGCATAGCGTATTCGGTCTTCTGTAAATGGTCTTCTCCACTGCCTAGTTTCGCAACTAGTTGGTCTAGGCAGAGAGTAGGGTAAATTTAGCTTACTTCTGCAAGCAACTTCTCGCCCTTAGCGATGGCATCTTCGATGCTTCCTACCAAGTTGAAGGCTGCCTCAGGAAGGTGGTCTAGTTCCCCATCTAGGATCATGTTGAATCCTTTGATGGTATCCTTGATGTCTACCAATACTCCTTTAAGACCGGTAAACTGCTCGGCTACGTGGAAAGGCTGAGACAAGAAACGCTGTACACGACGTGCGCGGTGAACCACCTGCTTATCTTCTTCAGAAAGTTCTTCCATACCCAAGATGGCAATGATGTCCTGAAGTTCCTTGTAGCGCTGAAGGGTTTCTTTCACGCGCTGCGCACAGTTGTAGTGATCGTCTCCCAAGATATCTGGAGAAAGGATTCGAGAAGTAGAGTCCAATGGATCCACAGCTGGGTAGATACCCAATTCTGCAATCTTACGAGACAATACGGTAGTAGCATCCAAGTGCGCAAAAGTCGTCGCTGGAGCCGGGTCAGTCAAGTCATCCGCAGGTACGTAAACGGCTTGTACGGAAGTGATTGAACCATTTTTAGTAGAGGTGATTCGTTCCTGCATGGCACCCATCTCTGTTGCCAAAGTTGGCTGGTAACCTACTGCAGAAGGCATACGTCCAAGAAGTGCGGACACTTCGGAACCTGCCTGTGTGAATCGGAAAATGTTGTCGATAAAGAACAAGATGTCTTTTCCTTGACCTGAACCATCCCCATCACGGTAGTATTCCGCAAGGGTAAGACCGGTAAGGGCCACGCGAGCACGTGCTCCAGGAGGCTCGTTCATCTGTCCAAACACGAAGGTTGCTTTGGAGTCTTCCAACTTCTTCAAATCTACTTTGGATAGATCCCATCCGCCTTCAGTTTCCAAGCTATGGATAAAGTCATCACCGTAGGTTACGATGCCTGACTCGATCATTTCTCTCAAAAGGTCATTTCCCTCACGGGTTCTTTCTCCTACACCTGCAAATACAGACAAACCAGAATAAGCTTTCGCGATGTTGTTGATCAATTCCTGGATCAATACCGTCTTGCCTACCCCTGCACCTCCAAAGAGACCAATTTTACCTCCTTTGGCATAAGGCTCGATCAAGTCGATGACCTTAATACCGGTAAACAATACTTCGGTAGAAGTAGAAAGGTCTTCAAATTTAGGAGCAGAGCGGTGGATTGGAAGTCTCTTGCCTGCTGGCACTTGTGGAAGACCGTCAATGGCCTCACCTACTACATTGAAAAGACGACCTTTGATGCCTTCGCCGGTAGGAACAGAGATGGGCTGACCCAAATCTCGCACTTCCATGCCGCGAACCATGCCTTCTGAAGAATCCATTGCGATGGTTCTTACTCGGTCTTCGCCTAGGTGCTGCTGCACTTCCAAAACGACCTTTTGGCCGTTGTCTTTGGTGAGTTCTAGCGCGTCTAAGATGTTAGGCAGTTTTCCGCCTTCAAAGGATACGTCCACTACAGGGCCGATTACCTGAGTTATCTTTCCAATATTTGCCATTTGATTTGATGAAAGGTAAAAAGAGACTCTTCTTTAATTCGACCGCAAAATTAGTTAGAAAAGGCTGAAACCAAAGGATATTTGGAAAAATTATTCAGAATTGATCTAG
>CAYNIK010000174.1:0-3500 GCA_964397145.1 uncultured Limnohabitans sp. | reverse complement strand
CTGATTCCATCAAGAATGCAGCTAAAGAGCGTTTTGGTTGGGTTTGGGAAAATCAAGAGACTCCACAACGAAAAATAGGTCTTGTTCCTCTTTTTGGAAAGGTCCGAACCTGGAATGTTCCCAATGTGGAAGCCATTCGTCCAGGACCTCCTCCTGCACCGGGTTCTCCTGCCTTTGAGGAGTCGGTAAAAGAATTGAAGCAGTATGCCAATAACTTGACAACCAACCAACGACGAATCGCCAACTTTTGGAACGATGGGTTGAACACCTACACCCCTCCGGGGCATTGGAATCGCTTTGCGAAAGAGGAAGTGGTGGCCAATAAGCTAAGTCCTGTTCGTACTGCTCGGGTATTTGCTTACCTCAACATGGCCATTGCCGATGCAGGAATTGCCTGCTGGGATGCGAAGTACTACTACCATTACCCACGACCGATACAAGCCATTCCTGGCTTTAAAACCATTTTGGGGACTCCCAATTTTCCAGCATACACCTCCGGACATGCCTCTTTTTCTGGGGCAGCTGCAGAAGTTATGGCTCACTTTTTCCCAGCCAATGCAAGTCAATTTCGAACTTGGGCAGAGGAAGCGTCCATGTCGCGTATTTATGGAGGGATTCACTACTCCTTTGATGCAACAGCTGGCCTGACGCAAGGAAGGCAAGCGGCAGCTTACTCCATAGCGAAGGCAAAGCTTGACGGAGCCGACTGAGTACTTGATTGATAACAATAGGGTCAAAGCGCCTACTCAGACGCTTTGACCTCTTTTTTTAAGCTTCGGATGGCCAATACAATCAAGGCAATGGCCAACACAAATAAGATGGAAGCAATACTTGCAAGGATATAGCCCTCATCTTGAAAATTTTTCCAAGCAAACAATCCTAGAGAAGCTAGGGTGACCGTAAACATGAAAAACATGGGAATGGTCACAAAGGTGGCGGAGATATTTTTTTTCATCAGCCAGACGCCGATGGTCAGCAAGGCAAGGGCAGCTAAAAGCTGGTTGGCGGATCCAAAAATGGGCCATAGTCTTGAAAACTCTCCTGACGCCAACAAGAGCACAGATAGGATGACCACAATCGTTGTGGAGAGGTACCTGTTTTTTGCCATTACTTGAGCAGCTGGCTGGGGCATATCTTCAAAGTATTCTTGCAAGGTAAATCGAGCCAAACGGGTACAGGTATCCAAGGTAGTCAGTGCAAATGCAGAAACCGTCAAGGCCACAAATCCTACGGCAAAGGATTCGGAGATACCTAGGCTGGAAATCATGCCTCCCAATCCCGTAGAAAAGAGGGCAACCGGTCCTTCGACCGTAAGACGATCTAAGTATTCCGTTCGCGATAGGATAATCACAGCCCCAACGGAAATGATTGCCAAAAAGGATTCGATCAGCATGCCTCCAAAACCCACAATCTTCGCATCACTTTCCTTATCCAATTGTTTGGAGGTAGTCCCTGATGCCACCAAAGCATGGAATCCGGAAATGGCGCCGCAGGCAATCGTTACGAACAATACCGGAAATACATACCCTAGACTTTCGCTTGAAACTTGTATTTCTGTACTCATTTCGATCGAAGGATTTGCAACAATCACACCTGCCACCGCGGCAATCATCATTCCATAGAGCAAGTAGCTATTCAGGTAATCTCTGGGCTGTAGCAATAAGGAAACTGGAGTAACGGATGCGATAAAGGCATAGACGAGCAGACCTCCCACCCACCAGGTGTAATCTAGAGCAAGAGGGATTTGGGTGCCCAAGTAGACAAAATAATACATCAACACTACCCCAATCACCGTGATGGTGATAAAAGCGATGTTTTTATTGCCAACGAGCCGATTCAAATATCCGAACGCAACAGCCAAAAAGATAAATAGGATAGAGGCAGAGGCCACTCCCGGATTCGCTACAAAGGTTTTGGCAATGATATCTGAGAATACCCCGATGACCAGAATTAGGGTGGAAAAACTAAACAAGATGAAGAGTTGCTTCCCTTTAACACCAATTTGATTTCTAATGATTACCCCAATGGACTTTCCCTCGGTGCGAAGGGAGGCTGCCATACTTCCCAAATCGTGAACAGCTCCAAAGAATATTCCCCCTACCAATATCCAAATGACCGCTGGAATCCAACCAAAGGTGACTGCGATGATGGGACCTACGATTGGGCCTGCTCCAGCAATGGAGGCAAAGTGATGACCCAAGACGACGATAGGCTTGCTCGGCTCGTAGTCAATGCCATCTCGGTGCGTGTGAGAGGGGGCTTTTCGAGCATCACTTAGTCCAAACTTGTTGTATACGTATTTGCCATAAATCCGGTAAGCAAGCAAGAGGATAATCGCAGAAATCAATAAAAGTATGGATAAGCTCATGGGAAATTTCGAAAGGAATATTGGAAAGATTGGGTTCGAATTGAATTTCAAAGTACTAAAAAATAGTTCGTGTAAAAAGAGAATTTCTCCAAATGGAGCGCAAGGAGTTGCCTATTAGGAAAAAGAAGAAAATTTTTAATATGAGAGTTTCAAACTAAATTTGTCACCTTTGAGGTGTTAGATCAATCAGAATAGTTGTATGGCGTGGTTTAAGAGAACTGACAAAGGCATAAAAACTTCCACAGCGGATAAAAAAGATACACCGGATGGCTTGTGGTTTAAGACTCCAAGTGGGACAATCGTCCATACCCGGGAATTGAAAAGTAATGCCTACGTATCTCCCACCGATGATTTTCATGTAAAAATCGGTTCAAAGGAGTATTTCGAAATACTTTTTGACAACAACACCTTTACCGAATTGGATGCTGAAATGAAATCTGGAGATCCTCTTCATTTCGTTGATACCAAATCCTATTCCTCCCGAATTGAGGCGACCATTTCCAAATCCGAATTGAACGATGCAGTGAGATCGGCCTATGGAAAAATGAATGGACAAGAGCTTGTGATCGCCTGCATGGACTTCAACTTTATTGGGGGATCTATGGGGTCTGTAGTGGGTGAAAAAATCGCGAGAGCAATTGACCACTCCTTAAAGCATAAAATTCCTTTTTTGATGATCTCCAAATCTGGAGGTGCGCGCATGATGGAAGCAGGCTTTTCCTTGATGCAGATGGCCAAAACCTCTGCCAAATTAGCCTTACTTGACAAAGCAGGAATCCCCTACATTTCCTTACTCACCGATCCTACCACAGGCGGTGTGACTGCTTCTTATGCCATGTTGGGGGATTTTAACATTGCCGAACCTGGTGCCTTGATTGGATTTGCAGGACCTCGGGTCATTCGTGAGACGATCGGGAAGGATTTACCGAAGGGATTTCAGAGTTCCGAATTTGTGTTGGAACACGGATTCTTGGATTTCATTGTCGATAGAAGGTTGTTGAAAATGAAGCTGAGCACTTTGCTAAACCTATTGAAGAATTAATCAGTTAGAGTACCAGTAAGAAGTCAGGAATCTCTTCCAAATTTGCCAATATTTTTGGCGTGCATTCCTGATTAATAAATATATTTGTGC
>CAYNIK010000173.1:0-3505 GCA_964397145.1 uncultured Limnohabitans sp. | reverse complement strand
AACTTCAAAGGGTTCTCTTCCTGCTGTGCATTGCCACGCTGTCTTGGAGCAGGAGCCGGCTTGTCTGATTTTCCTTGGTTGTCCAAAAGCGCATAGACTACGTCTGGACTGGAAAGGCTAAAGTCAAATCCGATTCTTCCTACAAACTCATCCTGGGGAAATCCATTGACGGATTTTTTCCAGGTATCTCCTCCATCTTCTGATCTCCAGATAGTAGAGCCTTTGCCATTGCCGATAAAGTCATGCGCCTGGCGGAATCGCTCCCAACTTGCTGCAAGCAGAATATTTGGATTGGTCGGATGCAACTTGATGTCAATGACTCCGGTATTGTCGTCGATGTAGAGCACCTTCTTCCAGGTTTTGCCTCCATCAACTGTCTTGTATAGACCTCTTTCTTTATTCTTGGAATACAAAGCCCCCATGGAGCCCACCCACACGATGTCGGGATTGGTAGGGTGAACCTGAATCTGTCCGATGTGGTGGGAGTGTAGCAAGCCCATCATCTGCCAAGATTTTCCTCCATCTACGGATTTGTAAAGACCGGCACCTGCGTAGGTGGATCTACTTGAATTGCTTTCTCCCGTTCCTACCCAAAGGATCTCGTTGTTGGATTTGGATAATGCCATCGCACCAATGCCTAAAGCAGCCTGGTGATCAAAAATTGGTGCAAAGGATTGTCCATTGTCGGTAGTTTTCCAAACCCCACCCGAAGCCGCAGCCACATAAAAAGTGTTTGGATTTGAAGCTACTTCAATGTCGATGATTCGACCGGACATATTGGTAGGTCCTACGTTCTTGGCTTTAAATGTTGCCAAAGGAGAGGAGGAAAGTAAGGCGCTATGCTTGTTAATTGACTCCTGAAGTGCCTTTTCAGTGGTGGGGGCAATAGTCTGTGCACCAACTTCAAGGGATAGAAGCCCACCAAAAAGCAGGAGGGCAAGGGTTGATTTTTTCATAGGGAATGGAATAAGTACTTCAAGTTAGGAATTCAAGATGGATTCGGATGGAAAATTAGATAAACCGAATTTTTACGCGTGTAGAAGGTAACCAAGGCTAGTCCGAACAAAAACGAGCAGACTAGTTCCTTAATTGAAAACAGGATTTCTCAGCCAATCAAGTTGCCGGCTTCATCCCAAACGGCCACTTTACTTCGGTCATCTGGTTTGAGGTATACACTCGCATACTTTTCAGGATTGGCTAGGCCATGTTTGGCAAGTACCGCAGCGGGTACTCCATCCCAGACATTGGGAACGTTGCCTTGATAGCCCATGTAGTTCCATCCTTCTTGGGTAGAAAAGTACCCGGAACAAGTGAGGTTGCGAAGCATGTTGAACCAGCGTACTCCACCTTGGTAGTCTTCGGTCGCTTTATCTGGCCAGGCGACCAGGTCAATGATTGCTTGTACTTGTGTGGCATCGAGTTCATTGAACACTTTTCCAAATAATTCCTGTGCTTCAAAATCTAGCCACATCAGTCCACCTCGCATGGGGGTTTGCATGCTGGGTTGGTCTTTCATCATGAATTCGATAAAGTCAGGTACACCAAGAGCAGTGGCCGCAGGGGATTGCTCGTCAGCAGGCATAATCAGGTCTACTAGCGTATTGATTTTTTTCAGTTCTTCTTCTGTGAAAAATTTTTCAGCAAGCAATTTGGCATCCCGTGCTTTTTCTTCTTCGGTTCGGCCTCCGGGAGTTCCAATCACTTCCCCTTTCAGTTTGACTTGCTCTGGTTCACAGCCCAGCAATAAGCCTGCCCCTAGAGAACCTGCAAAGAGTAGTTTTAAATTTTCTCTTCTATTCATGGCCTAGATGTTTTTTTGTTTCAGCTGTTCGATGATGTAATCGGAAGTTCTCCAAGACAAGGCCAAAATGGTCCATGTTGGATTTTTATCTGCCTGGGATACAAATGGTCCCGCATCTACCACAAATAGGTTTTTGCAGCTATGCAACTGGCAGTTGGAATTGACTACGGAAGATTTGGGATCGTTGCCCATCCGGGTAGTTCCTACTTCGTGGATGATACGTCCTGGGGCTGCAAGACCATACATGCTTTCCGGACCAGGCTTGTTACCTAATAGGATTGCCCCTGCATTGGTCAAGATCTCCTCAAAGGTATCTTGCATGTGTTTGGCCTGCTTGATTTCCTGGTCGGTCCATTTGTAATGGAATCTCAGCACCGGAATCCCAAACGAATCCACCACGTTGGGATCGATCTCACAGTAATTGCTGTACTGAGGGATACTTTCCCCCCTGCCAGACATGCCTAGGGTGGATCCATAGATTCGACGGATGTCTTTCTTGAGACCTACACCATAGCCTCCATTGGGGCTAGGATTGCCAAATTCATCTTTGAGGTACTTGCGAAGGCTGTCCATGCCTCCTCCAGCACCATAGGCAGGCTGTCCCATCCCTCCCCAATATTCAATGTGGTAGCCACGCGCAAAGTCCAATTGCTTGTTGTCCTTCCACCAAGGGGTGTACATGTGCATGCCACCGACCCCATCTTCGTTGTAGCGATCTCGGTCAATCAGGTCGGGAAGGATTCCCATTCGATCAGCGCCTGTGGAGTCGTGGAGGTACCTGCCCAATACTCCGGAATCTGCACCTATGCCATCGGGATGTGCCTTGGACTTTGAATTCATCAAGATTCGGGCAGACTCACAAGCGGATGCACCTAGGACTACCACTCTTGACTTTAATTTGTATTCTTTGCGGTCGATCTTGGATACAAAGGATACGCCATTGGCTTTGCCCGCATCATCCGTAGTCACCTTACGCACCATGGAATAGGTGAATAAGTCTACCTTTCCTTTTTTCATGGCAGGATGGATCAAGCAGGTGCCTGAGGAAAAATCCGCATAGGCCTGACAAGCACGGTTGCATTGGTTACAGAAAAAACAAACGCCGCGTTCGGCATTAATTGGCCGGGTAAGCATGGAAAGTCTTCCTGGGATCATCGGGATACCTGCCTTATCTGCCCCTCTTTTGATAAAAAGTTCGTGTAATCTAGGCTTCGGAGGAGGGAGAAAAAAACCATCTGGCTCATTGTAAATCCCTTCTTTGGAGCCAAAAACGCCGATCAGCTTGTCTACCTTGTCGTAGTAGGGTTTCAGATCCTCGTAGCCTATCGGCCAGTCATGACCTAGACCATCGATGCTCGCGCGCTTGAAGTCATTGGGTCCAAACCGTAGTGAAATTCTACCCCAGTGGTTGGTTCGGCCACCCACCATTCGGGATCGAAACCAGTCAAATTGCGTTCCATCCTTACGCGTGTAGGGTTCGCCATCAATTTCCCATCCTCCGATGGCTTGATCAAAATCGCCAAAGGGACGGATTTTGGTGCCAGCACCTCTTCTTGGGGACTCCCATGGTGGACGAAGTTGGGTCCGGTCTTCTTCTTTTGCGGGATCAAAATCTCCGCCAGCTTCCACCACGGCAACGGTAAGACCTGCTTCGGAAAGAATTTTGGAGGCCATGCCTCCGCCAGCTCCCGAACCAACAATGAT
>CAYNIK010000172.1:0-3508 GCA_964397145.1 uncultured Limnohabitans sp. | reverse complement strand
ATCCAAACTTAGGTTCTTACAACCTGATTTAAAAAGAAAGTTGAGCGGCGTCAAATCGGTAGGTGTGGCTGCTAACAGATGAGCATCAAAAAACGTATTTTACCAAATCTAGTGCTAAAAGAGGTACTTAGATAAATTCAAGCGCAGATGTTTAAAAAATGTGTAGCTTCAAAATTATCAGTTTTGAAATGGGTTTGATTTCGTTTGAATATCCATTTTTTAAGATTTAAGAAAAGGAAGAAGGGTAACCCCAATCCTAAGTTGAATAAATTAAGGGTGTAAAAATTTAATTTTCGAGAGATGTTAGCAATACTGGGATTAGGAACAATTTTACTTTTGTTGGGGGTAGTGCTTTCCAAAAAAGCATCCCCAGTCATCGCGCTGACCTTAATTCCAATTATTTCAGGAATTTTAGCGGGAAAGGGGGGCTCACTTCCCACCTACATAGGAGATGGACTTCAGGCCATCGCTCCGACAGGCGTAATGTTTGTATTTGCCATCCTTTTCTTTGGGATTCTATTAGACGCGGGTACTTTTAAACCTATTATTTCGAAGCTTCTTCGACTTTCCGGAAACGATCCTGTAAAAATTGCCATGGCAACAGCTTTTTTGTCGATGCTGGTCCATTTGGATGGGTCAGGAGCAGTCACATTTTTGGTCGTAATCCCTGCCCTAGTTCCTGTTTACGATCAGTTGGGGATGAAGCGAATCACTTTGGTTTGTATTGTGGCCCTTGCTGCAGGGACGATGAATATGGTGCCTTGGGGAGGGCCTACTTTGCGTGCTGCGACGGCTTTGAATGTGCCTGTGACGGATCTTTTTAATCCCATGATTATCCCTTTACTTTCTGGTTTGGCAACTGTTTTTGTGATTGCCTTTTTTCTTGGGAAAAAAGAAAAATCTAGGCTTGGAGTCTCACAAGAAATCCTGAATAACCAAAACGAGATTTCTGAAAATCCCCTTCATCGGCCTAGGTTAGTTTGGGTCAATTTTATCCTTATTTTTTCAGCGATTACAGCCATCATCTTAGGATGGGCTCCCCCGTTTGTAATCTTTATGGTAGGCTTTGCTGTCGCTTTGCTTCTAAATTATCCGCAAGTGGAGGAACAAAAAAGGCGAATCGATGCCCATGCTAAGGAAGCGATGTTAATGGCAAGTATCCTATTTTCTGCAGGTTGTTTTACAGGAATCCTAAAAGGGAGTGGCATGATGGAGGCCATGGCTGTGGAAGTAAAAACCATTATGCCTGAGTTTCTGGGTCAACAGCTTCCGCTTCTTACAGGGCTATTATCTATGCCTGCTAGCCTACTATTTGATCCGGATTCCTTTTATTTCGGGATTTTGCCGCTACTTTCTGCCACGGCCACCAACTTTGGTGCAAGTGGGTTGGAAGTCGGTCAGGCAGCCATCCTGGGACAAATGACGACAGGCTTCCCCATAAGTCCACTCACAGGGTCCACTTTTTTGCTGGTGGGGCTGGCTCAAGTGGAACTTGGAGATCACCAACGAAAAACCATTCCGTTGGCATTTTTGGTAACCATAGTAATGCTCCTGGTGTCTATTCTTCTCGGAATTATTTCAATTTAAAATGAAAGAAAAAATTAGAATCGGATGTGGAGCTGGGTTTTCGGGGGATCGTTTTGAACCTGCCATGATTCTTACCGAAAAGGGAAACTTGGACTATCTGGTTTTGGAATGCTTGGCAGAGCGGACCATTGCATTGGCGCAAAAACGAAAACAACAAAATCCTGACTTGGGATATGATGTTTTTTTAGAACGAAGGATTGAAAGCTTACTCCCATTGTTGATCCAGCAAAAAACCCGCTTAATCACGAATATGGGTGCAGCTAATCCCGTAGCTGGAGCCCAAAAAATCTTGAAAATTGCTCAAAAACTAGGATACAACATCAAAGTGGCGGTAGTCTTGGGAGATGATGTTTTTAATCAATTAAATGGTGACGAGCTTAGCCTTGAAGGAAATAAATCGCTTAGCTCCTATGGTAAACTTATTTCGGCAAATGCCTACTTGGGTGTGGAAGCGATCTTGCCAGCCTTGCATTCTGGAGCAGAAATTATTTTGACGGGTCGAGTAGCAGACCCTTCCCTATTCTTGGCGCCCATAATGTATTCGTTTGGATGGACTACCGAAGATGTAGACCTTCTGGGCAAGGGGACTGTGTTGGGTCATTTGATGGAATGTGCGGGTCAACTAACAGGCGGCTATTTTGCGGATCCAGTCACTAAGCCTGTTCCAGATCTTCACCTCCTTGGACATCCCTTGGTAGAGGTGAGTAAGGATGGCTCCGGGATTATTCAAAAAATAACTGGGACTGGGGGGAAAATCACGATTCAAACCGCTAAAGAACAGCTCCTGTATGAGGTGTTGGATCCAAGTCAGTATGTTACTCCAGATGTAGTAGCAGATTTTCGGACCGTTCGTTTTGAAGAGGTTACTTCCAATCAGCTGAAGGTAATGGGGGGAACAGGTACGGCTAAGCCTGAAACCTTGAAGGTCAGCGTAGG
Source organism: uncultured Limnohabitans sp. (assembly GCA_964397145.1). Lineage (GTDB taxonomy): Bacteria > Bacteroidota > Bacteroidia > Cytophagales > Cyclobacteriaceae > Algoriphagus. Next base: position 985 of record CAYNIK010000172.1, on the reverse strand, counting down.
TTATCAAGCAGGGTGGATCGGAGAAGGAGAAATTTCCTATGCTGGAGCACATGCGGTGGAACGGGCCAGATGGGCAGGAGAAATTATCAATAGGCGTATCGGAGATCAATTTGAAGAATTAAGGATTGATCTAATTGGGCTTAATTCAATGCATGGGGAGCAACTTGCAATTGGGTCTTCTCCTTACGAAGTTCGTCTTCGAGTGGCCGGAAAAGCTGCGCGAAAAGAAGTTGCTCAGTGTGTAGGGGAGGAGGTCGAAGCTCTTTATACCAATGGCCCTGCGGGGGGTGGTGGAGCGAGAAAATTTTTAAACGAGGTGATTGGGGTGGTCTCCATCCTTATCGACCGAAATCAAATTAAATCGGAGGTTCAACTTTTCGAATCATGAGAAAGCTTGCTGATCTAGCTCATAGCCGTGCGGGAGACAAGGGCAATACCTTAATCCTTTCGCTTTTCCCTTTGGAAGAGAAAAATTTTTCCTTACTGGTAGAAAAGGTTACCGCAGAAAGGGTCGAGGAACACCTTTCGGACCAATTGAAAGGACCAGTAATCCGCCACCTAATTCCAGAGTTGCACGCACTTTTATTTACCTGTGAAAATGCCTTAGCCGGTGGTGTAACTACTTCTCTTGCACTCGATGCCCATGGCAAAAGTTTGAGTTATGCGCTTTTGGAGCTTACCCTCTAATCCTTCATTTAGCCTAGTAGGGCATCTGTTTCCATCTCCACGAGGTAGCCGTCACCGATTAGGGTGGCTTGGACCAGGGTATTGGCGGGCTGAATTCCTGCAAAGCGCTGCCCATGGGCTCGGGAAATGGCCTCCCAATCGGATGCGCGCTGCACAAAAATCCGCGTACGCACCACATTCTCCAGACTGCCCCCAAGAGACCGAATCGCCCCTTCTACCTTGTCTATAATGAAATGCATTTGCGCTGCAGGATCATCTCCTCCCATTTGAACTGATCCATGTGTTGCAGTTGTGCCAG
>CAYNIK010000171.1:0-3523 GCA_964397145.1 uncultured Limnohabitans sp. | reverse complement strand
ATAGCCGCTAGGGTACTCACCTCTTTTTGGCTCAAACCCAAGGCTGAAGCCTTCTGCTTTCGCTCTTCCGTCCAAAACTTCTGGTATTCTTCCTCCATGCGTTCAAATACCCCTTCAGCCGTAGTATTCCACCAAAACTCGTAGGTATTTGGAATAAATAAGCTCAGGATAGTTTCCTCTTCAAAATCAAAGCTGCGGATGTACACCGAATCCTGCAGTAGCATCAAAAATTGTTCTTTGCTCACTTCAAGATTCGCAGTGATTTTTTCAGCAAGCTCCTCTTTGGTGCGGATGGTATTGAAGGTGACTTGTACAGGAACTTGTCTTCCGGCACGCAACATGCGCACCAAATCGAGGTTGCTCATGTTCGGTTCTACCTGGTACAATCCAGGTTTCACTGCCTCCTGGTAGCCTAAAAGCTTAGCCACAAAACTAAAACTCAAGGCCTCGTTGATGACTTTTTCTTCGTACAGTTGCTCGGCGACCTGCGCATATACTGATCCAGAAGGTATTTTTAGTAGGTAAGGCTCCTGCTTATCCTGCAAGGTGTTGGGGCTTAGAAATACTTGGTAGAAGTAAAAGGTCATTGAAATGGCCAATACCGAACCTGAAATCAGGAGGACTAGGAGTAATTTTTTGCGCTTCTCGATTTGCATAGAAACAAAAATAGAAAATAAAGATTACCCACAATCGTACAAGCGTTTCTAAATAGCGCTAGATCTTGCGGATAACTTCCCGTCTTCGGTCCACGGCCCGCCTTCTTTAATCGAATTAAAAATGGCATTTTTGTAATCTTATCGAATTCAAAAAATAGTTCAATTTCTTTTCTTAGTCTCGTGAACCTCATCCAAGTGAGCTGCCTCCTTCTTTTTCACGAAGGAAAAATCCTGGCTACCCAGCGTGGTCTTACCATGGATTTATCCGGTTATTGGGAGTTTCCTGGCGGAAAAGTTGAAGTAGGAGAGAGCCCTGAAAATTGTCTAATTCGAGAAATTAGAGAAGAGCTGTCCATAGAAATTCAAATTTGTGCTGCGTTTACTCCCGTCGTGCATGCCTACTCAAGTAAGCAGATTCAGCTGATTCCATTTCTTGCTACGTGGAATGCTGGCAGTTTGAAATTAACCGAACATGCCCAAAGTCAGTGGTTGACCAAAGAAGACCTCCTATCTTTGAATTGGGCACCGGCAGATCTTCCCATTGTTCAGGAGGTGCATGCCAAATGGGAGGAATTACCGAGATTAACCTAAGGAACTATGGCTGAATTTATCCGATTGTATGAAGAAAATCCGGATCCAAGACGAATTAAGCAAGTGGTGGAGGTACTCCGAGATGGAGGAATAATTATATATCCTACGGATACGGTCTATGGTTTGGGTTGCGACATCAACCAGCCTCGAGCAATTGAAAAAATATGCAGGATCAAAGGAATTAACCCCAAAAAACATAATTTTTCTATCGTTTGTGCAGACTTAAGTCACCTGGCTCAATATACCCGAGTAATCTCCAAACCCATTTTCAAGCTAATGAAAAAGGGACTCCCTGGGCCCTTCACCTTTATTTTGGAGGCCAATTCTCAGGTACCCAAAATGCTCCACAGCCAGAAAAAGACTGTAGGAATCCGTGTACCCCATCATGGCGTACCTCGGGCAATTGTGGATTTGCTTGGACATCCCATTTTGTCTACCTCCTTACTTCAGGGAGACGAAGACCCAATCGAATACAGCACCGATCCGGAATTAATTTTTGAAAAGTATCAGCATGAGGTGGACCTGGTCATCGATGGGGGATACGGGGCAGCGATTCCATCCACCATCTTGGACTGTACAGGCGAAGAAGTAGTTTGCCTTCGTGAAGGGCTAGGAAAGCTAGAGGAATTGCTCTAGGGACAGTTTTTGATGTTTAGCTTGTCCAGCGGCTGACAAACTCTGAAAACTGATCTTTGTATAAATCGCCCACAGCAATTTGTTGGTCTCCAATATGGATGACATTCTTGGAGATGGAATCGATATGGTCCAAGGAAATGATAAAGGACCGATGTACCCGCATAAACCGATCCTTAGGAAGGAGTTCTTCCATGTTTTTCATCGAGGTAAGCGAAAGCAAAGGGTGGTTTTTGGATTTCAAATGCACCTTGACATAATCTTTATAGGCTTCCACATGCGTGATGTCCTTGAGCACAACTTTGACCAATTGGTACTCTACCTTCAAGAAAATATAATCAGCAGATGGGATTTGATTCGATGAGGTGGTGGTCTGGTTGAGTGTTCCAATACGCCCAAAATACTGATAAGCCTTGGTTGCCGCAGCCAAAAAATCTTCGTAGCTGTAGGGCTTGAGTAGGTAGTCTAAAGCCTCTACCTTGTAACCTTCCAAAGCAAATTGATGGTAGGCGGTGCAAAAAATCACGCGGGTGTGAGCCGAATTTTTCTTTCCATCGAGAATTCTAGCAAGCTCCATACCCGATAGATCGGGCATTTGAATGTCCATGAAGATCAGATTGACCTCGTGCTGATTGATATAGCCCAAGGCTTCAATCGCATTGGAAAACTTGCCCACAAGCTCCAAAAAGGTGGTTTGTTGAATAAATTTACTGAGTAGGTCAAGCGCCAAAGGCTCGTCATCGATGGCTACACAGGAGATTTTCATGCCAGATTGATGGTCAGATGAACTCCATATTGGCCAGAATTTTCATCTTTTCCCAATTTGAGACGATGTTTTTCAGGGTAAAGTAAGCTCAATCGTCGTTGGGTATTGACCAGACCGATACCATTTTCCAGTGCTTCAGGACTATCTGGAGGGATAGGAAAAATCGAATTTTTTGCTTCAAAAAACACCGTTTCGCCCATGACTTCCAAACTGATGCTGATTTCAGATTCCTGTTGAGAGCTTACTCCATGCTTGAAACAATTTTCTAAAAAGGGAAGAAAAAGCATGGGTGCGATGACCAAATCTTCCTTGGGCTCTTCCAGTTTGACCAAAAGACGGACCTTCTGGGATAAGCGCATTTTCATCAATTCCAGGTAGTCTTCAATAAATTTCACCTCTTTGCTAAGTAGGGTGGTATCTTTCTGGTTTTCATAGAGCACGTAGCGCATCATCCGAGAAAGTTTCAATAAGGCTTCCTGGGCCTTGCTCACGTCCAGCGTAGTTAGCGAATAGATGTTGTTCAGCGTATTGAAAAAGAAATGTGGATTGATCTGTGCCTTCAGGTAGGATAGTTCGGTATTGATGCGCTGTCTTTCGAGTTCGCCCCGCAAAGCCTCATCTTTTTGCCATTTTTCCACCAAGGCTACAGAGGTACTTAGCCCAATCGAAATCACATAGAGGAGCATTTGGAACACATCTCCAGGAACCCAGCGCTTGTTGGCGAGATAGGGTCTGCCTGGATTGAAAAGTTCATGCATTTTTTGACCATAGTGGATGAACTGTTCGAAATAAACAATCAGTCCGTAAAAGACCACTGCTCCCAACAGAATCACCCCCAAGTACAGGTAGTTTTTTCCTTTGAGTAGAAATTTGGGAA
>CAYNIK010000170.1:0-3529 GCA_964397145.1 uncultured Limnohabitans sp. | reverse complement strand
GATGTAGATTCTTCCAAATTGTATACGCAGCCTGAAGAAGTGGCCTATGCTTACAGCCATCTGAAGGAGATTGGTGACTTGTTTACCATCGCTGCTGCTTTTGGGAATGTGCATGGAGTCTACAAGCCTGGTAATGTGAGCTTGAAGCCAATCATCCTTAAAAACTCTCAAGAGTATATCAACAAGAATTTTGGTACCACGGGTAAGCCGCTCAACTTTGTATTCCACGGTGGTTCTGGCTCCTCAGTCGAAGAGATTCGCGAGGCCAATAGCTACGGTTCGATCAAAATGAATATCGATACGGATATGCAATGGGCCATGTGGGAAGGTATTTTAAATTATTACAAGAAAAGTGAAGGCTATCTTCAAAGCCAGTTGGGTAACCCAGAAGGTCCAGATAGCCCAAATAAGAAATATTACGACCCACGCGTATGGTTGCGCAAAGGGGAGGAAAACTTTGTGAAGCGTCTCGAACTCGCCTTCGATATGCTGAATGCGGTAAATCGTAACTAAGAAAAAGAGGGTTAGCACCTACTTTCGAAGTAGAGTCAATTCCCTGTTTCTAGAATTTTAACTTTCATGAAAAAGTCACTTGTAGGGGTGACTTTTTCTTTTCCTTTCACCACTATGAAAACACAGTTCCAATTTTGTTTGTTTGCACTTTTGCTCTTGCAGGCAACATTCAATCGAGTTGAAGCCCAACAAGCCAAAAATTACTGGCCTAAGGCGGGCGTTACCTATGAAATCTTTGTGCAATCATTTAGCGATTCCAATGGGGATGGGATTGGGGATTTCAATGGAGTAACCGAGAAATTGGATTACATCAAGGAATTGGGGGCCAATGCGATCTGGTTTATGCCGATCATGCCTTCGCCCACCTACCACAAGTACGACGTAACGAATTACAAGGCCGTACATCCGGATTATGGGACGATGGCTGATTTCAAGCGACTCCTGGACGAAGCCCATGCTCGTGACATTAAGGTGGTGATTGACATGATCATCAACCATACTTCTACGGAGCATCCTTGGTTTCAAGCTTCCAAATCAGGTCGGGAAAATGCTTTTCGTGACTACTATGTTTGGGCACAAAAGGATACCATTGCTTCCTACTTGAATAAGAAAACGGTCACGCTAGATTCCGACAACATTCGTCAGTGGCATGACCCAGGGCAAGGGCAAGATTATTACTATGGATTTTTCTGGGGAGGGATGCCGGACTTAAACTTTGATTCCCCCAAGGTGCGTGAGGAAATTGTTTCTATTGGCAAATTTTGGTTGGAAGAAGTGGGGGTAGATGGGTTCCGCTTGGATGCAGCGAAGCATATTTTCCCAGACGATCGTCCTTTGGATAACCATGCCTTCTGGAAAGAATTTCGTCGAGAAATGGAAGCCATCAAGCCAGATGTGTATTTGGTGGGTGAGGTGTATGATCGAAAAGAAATTGTAGCTCACTATTTACCAGGACTTCCAGCGCTTTTCAATTTTGACTTTCATTATACCTTGATCGAAGCGTTGAATACCGAGAACGGACAGCTGCTCTACCAAAAGCAAAAGGATGTTCTTGATTTTTATCAGGGCATCACTGCAGACTTTATCGATGCTACCTTTTCCTCGAATCACGACCAGCCGCGATTGTTGAATGACTTGAAGCAGGATCCTGCCAAATACAAGCAAGCCTTAGCGATTTTGATGACCCTTCCTGGAGCCCCTTACTTGTATTATGGCGAGGAAATCGGGATGCTTGGCCTCAAGCCGGACGAACAAATTCGGGAACCTTTCCTCTGGGATGCCAAAGAAAAAGATAGTCGACGAGCCACTTGGATCGCTCCCAAATACAGCACGGATGCTACCGTGACACCTTTGGCTCAGCAGCGATTGGATCCAAATAGTTACTTCAATCATTACAAAAAAGTAATTGCTTTGCGTCAATCCAACTCAGCCTTGGCAATTGGAAGCCTAGAACCAGCTAGTTTGACCTATCCCAAATCTGTCATGGCTTTTGTTCGTCGTAGTGTGGATCAAGAAGTCTTGGTGGTGCATCACCTTGGAAAAGATGGATTGGAGTTTCAGATTCCCGATGGCTTTAGTTCACCAGTGTATGCTTCGGAAGGGGTGACCATAAAAAATGGGATGATGTTTCTTCCCGCAAATTCAAGTTTAGTTTTGAAAAAATAAAAAAATGGGGCTTACAAAAGCCCCATTTTTTGGTTTAGGTAGATAAAATAGTAGCTACCCGCAAATCCTCTTCATCCACTTCTTTGTCATCCACAATTGCTTTGACGATGGGAGTGTATACGATTTTATTATTGATCATACCGGCCATGACATCGTATTTGCCCTGGAGTAATCCTTCTACGGCAGCTACACCAAGTTTGGAAGCGAGTAGACGATCAAAAGAAGTGGGAGAGCCCCCTCGCTGTAAATGGCCTAGAATAGTAACCTTGATGTCGTAATGTGGCAAGAAAGGTTTTACTTGATCTGCGATTTGCTGAGCCGAACCACTTTGCCCACCTTCTGCCACTATGACGATGTTAGAGGCTTTTTTGGCTTTGGATCTTGTTTTTAGTTTTTCAACAAGCGTTTCAATAGAAGTTTTTCGTTCTGGGATCAAGATGGCAGCGGCTGCGCTACCAATGCCTGCATTGATCGCGATGAATCCTGCATCTCTTCCCATTACTTCTACAAAAAAGAGCCTGTCGTGGGAAGTGGCTGTGTCCCTGATTTTATCAATCGCTTCAATTGCGGTATTGCAGGCGGTATCAAATCCAATGGTGAGATCAGTACCAGAAAGATCGTTATCAATCGTGCCAGGAAGTCCAATTGCTGGTATTCCATATTCTTCGAAGAACAAATGAGCACCAGTTAAGGAACCATCCCCACCGATGACTACAAGTGCATCGATGCCATGGCTTTGTATATTTTCAAAAGCTTTTTTTCGACCTTCAGGAGTTCTGAATTCTGCACTTCGAGCAGACTTAAGGAATGTTCCTCCCCGTTCTAGGATATGGGTAATGTACCGGGAGTCCAGTTTTTTGATGTCATTTTGGATCATTCCCTCATAGCCTCGGTAAATGCCGTACATTTCCAGTCCATAGTAAAATCCAGCACGAACCACTGCGCGAATGGCAGCATTCATGCCTGGTGAATCCCCACCAGAGGTGAGCACTCCAATTTTTTTGATTGTTTTAGGTTCCATAGGTTTGTGTCAAGGCTTTAAATAGCAACCCGGCAGAGGCTGGGTTGGTTGCCAATGGGATGTTGTGCACATCACAAATCCGCATCAGCATTTGTACATCTGGTTCATGTGGATGCTTATCCAAGGGGTCTCTAAAAAAAATCACAGCAGCTAATTTTTTTTCTGCTGCCAGCGCCGCGATTTGAGCATCCCCTCCGTAAGGTCCAGAGAGAAGTTTTTCTACTTGAAAACCAGCTTTTTCAATGTGCGAACCCGTGGTGCCTGTGGCTACGAGTTCGATATCGCTTCGGTGAAGGGCTTCACGGAATCCACTCAAAAAATGAACCATGT
>CAYNIK010000169.1:0-3557 GCA_964397145.1 uncultured Limnohabitans sp. | reverse complement strand
CCACAGCCACAAGAAAAAGGATCCAATGCCGCTGCTTCGTAGCAGCTAGATAGCCCAGAATTTTAGCCGAAATTTCCTCCTGGGAAAAAGTGGCTTTGATTCGACGGTGAAATAAATAGTAATGCACCGCCAAAAGTGCGAGTGAGGCTACCAACAGGATAGTTTCCGCAAAAACAGGTAGTTGAAAGATGGATTTGTCCAAATATTCCGCTTGCTGGTACAAGTAAATTCCCCCAAATAGCGGCAAGGCGAGAACTAAACAAATCAAGGTCAACTGTTCGGTACGGCGATAAGCAGCCCGTAATTGGTCAATTTCCATAGGGATAGTTATTCAATGGTGACGTGTATCCCATCAGACAAGGGTCTGGAAACGCAGCAGAGTACATAGCCAGCAGCTACTTCTTTTTCACTCAAGCCTGCATCCTCATCCATTTTCACCTCTCCCGCACTCAATCGACCACGGCAAGCAGTACAAAGTCCACTTTGGCAGCTATAGGGCATATTTAAGCCTGCGGCAAGTCCTGCTTCTAGGATGGTTTTTCCTGGACTTACCGTCACCAAATGTTCTTCTCCTTCGAGTTGTATGGTCACATCTCGAGAAAGTAGGCCAGCGGTAATGCCCGCTTTGGCATCTTCTTGTGCTTGGTGAGCTGCAGCGGAGAAAAAGCTCTCGCTATGAATTCGATCTGGATCCACTCCAAGTTGCTCGAGTACCTGTTGGGTCGTTTGCATGAGCCCTTCCGGCCCACAGATAAAGTATTCTTCCTCGTAGCGTGGCTCATATTCCGCTTGCGCAAAAAGTTCGGTCAGCAGCTCGGGTGCCAAACGACCGCGTAACCCGGTCCACGCATCCGATGGCTGACTGAGATTGTGAATCACCTTCAAGCGATCGGGATTAGCGAGTTCAAGTAAATGGAGTTGGGAGGCAAAAATAATCTCCTGTTCAGACCGGCTGCAGTAAATTAGCGTCACTCGAGAGGAAGGCTCGTTAACTAACACGGATTTCAACAAGCCCATCATCGGAGTAATCCCACTTCCTCCAGCAATTAGAAAAAAATGCCGGCGATTTTTGGAATGAAAGGTGGTGGTGAAATTTCCCAAAGGGCGAAGCACATTCAGGGTCTTTCCTGGAAATACTTTTTCATTCAAGTAATTGGAAAACAGCCCATTGGGAACCCGCTTCACCGAAATACCTGGAAATGGATCTACGTAGGGGGAGGTGCACAAGGAATAAGAACGTCGCTGCTCCTTTCCATCGAACTCCAGCACTAGGGTCAGAAATTGTCCCGGCTGGTATTCCAAGTAGGGTTCTGGCTGCTCAAAATAAATCGTAACGGTATCTGCTGTCTCTTTGACCACCTCACGCACCTTCAAGGGCAAGTAAGGATTGGAGGTTGAAGAATCTGTCTTTTTCTTAAAGAAATTGAACATGGATGTAAAGTTGGGGTGCGTGCAAAATTAGTCTCTTCACCTAGAATCTGGAGATTTGGAGAAGAAATTTCTTTGAATAACCCAATAGGAACAATAGAAGTTTCGAGGAGTGTAGAAAAGCAGGTTGCTTCACCCACTTTTTGAAGGCAAAGCCTTACCTTTGACCTTCAGAAAATAGGATCTCTCCCAAATTTTCGACCCCAAATTGAATGCTATGGAATTAAATGCCTTGACTGCAATCTCCTCTGTAGATGGAAGATATGCCGGCAAAACCGCCCCACTTCGGGCTTACTTTTCAGAATTTGCCCTGATCAAGTATCGGGTACAGGTGGAAGTGGAATACTTTATCGCACTCTGTGAGCTACCACTCCCTCAACTCGCATCCTTTGACAAGGGTTTATTTCCAAAACTACGAAGCTGGGTAACTGATTTCTCCCTAGAAGATGCGGAATGGATCAAAACTGCAGAACGCACCACCAACCACGACGTGAAGGCAGTCGAATACTTCTTGAAAGAGAAATTAGGTTCCTTAGGACTTGATGCCTACAAGGAATTTATCCACTTCGGACTGACCTCTCAGGACATCAACAATACAGCCACCCCATTGATGCTGAAGGAAGGACTTCAGGAAGTAATTCTTCCTGCTCTTCAAGGGATAATTTCACAACTTTCGGCACTTTCCAATGACTGGGCAGCTATACCGATGCTAGCCAAGACGCACGGACAGCCCGCTTCCCCTACTCGATTGGGTAAAGAAATTCAGGTTTTTGTAGTTCGTCTACAAAATCAAATGGAGTTACTTGCACAGGTTCCTGATGCTGCCAAATTTGGAGGAGCCACAGGAAACATGAATGCACACCATGTAGCCTATCCTCAGATTGACTGGAATGGTTTTGCAAAGCAATTTGTAGAGCAGACCCTAGGACTTACTCGCTCCTATCCTACCACACAAATCGAACATTACGATCACCTGGCTGCTTGTTTTGATGGCCTAAAGCGCATCAATACCATCCTACTCGACTTGTCCAAAGACGTATGGCAGTATGTGGCCATGAATTACTTCAAGCAAAAAATTAAAGCGGGAGAGGTAGGTTCATCCGCCATGCCGCACAAGGTCAATCCCATTGATTTTGAAAACGCAGAAGGCAATCTTGGAATAGCGAATGCGCTCCTAGACCACTTGTCTGCCAAGCTTCCCATCTCCAGACTTCAACGAGACCTGACCGATAGTACCGTATTGCGGGTAATTGGCGTACCCTTGGCTCACATGCTCATCTCATTCGAGTCCTTACAAAAAGGGCTGAGTAAGTTGGAATTGAACCGTGCGGCAATAGATGCAGATCTAGAAGAAAATTGGGCTGTGGTAGCCGAAGCGATTCAAACCATTTTGAGACGGGAAGGATTCCCCAAGCCCTACGAAGCGTTACGAGATCTTACCCGAACCAATGCCAAAATCACCCAGGCTTCGCTAGCAGAATTTATTGAAGGATTGCCCATCTCGGCAGAACTGAAGGTAGAACTGAAGGCTATCACGCCATTCACCTATACGGGCATCTAAAAAATTAGGAAGTAAAAAGTTAAACTCCCAATGAAAAGCCCACTCCATGCCGGCATTTCATTGGGAGTTTTGCTTACTCGGGATTATCGATCTTGCTCGAGGAGTAACTTTGAATTTTTCAAGACTTTCAATACCAAATAAAGTACTCCTGTACCGATGCAAAAGCCGATCAACAGCAGATTGGGGGTATGCTCCGGTTTAAAGAGCAGTACAGAAGCATCAAACAAGCAAAAGATTAGAAACAAGGCAGCAAGCCCATTTTTCTCCTTTTTAAGAACTTTTTTCCAGCTAAAGGGGAAGTTAGAAGGTACGAAATTGCTGAAATTGGGAAGAAAAGCAGGAACCCTAGAACTCCATTGCAGGTAAACATCACCAAATTTCTTTCGGAGAAACTGCTCCTCGGCAAACATAATACGCTCGTAATACACCCAGTAGAGGAAGCAGAAGGCCAAAATAAACCAGCCGCTAGCTGTGACCAAGGCCGGTCCCAACCACATCAGAAAGTTACCCAAGTAGAGCGGATGCCGCACGACGGAATAGATGCCCGTTTGGTTGAGCGTATCCGCTA